>NZ_DBLYGC010000014.1:0-85179 GCF_056818865.1 Butyribacter sp. | reverse complement strand
TATTGTAGGTACTTCATCCGAAAATAAGTCCTGCTTATAAATTTTCTCCTGCATATATAAATCACCGTACCTTTCATATAAATGTTCTTTGGGAAAAAATGTATACAAAAAAATATGTCTTTTTATTGTCATACTCTTGCCAAATGTGGTGAAAAGTTATATTATAGTGAATGTAAATGGTTAAAAGTGGGGACAAATTGCATAAAAGTGGGTGAAAGTGGGTGATTATATGTTTATGGGTCAATATGAGCATACTATTGACACTAAAGGCAGAATAATCATTCCTGCCAAATATCGAAACGAGTTAGGAGATACGTTCGTTATAACGAAAGGTCTTGATGGCTGTCTTTTTTTATATCCGTCAAATGAGTGGCAGGATTTTGTAGACAAGCTTAAGGGACTTTCGTCAAGCCAGAATACCAGAAGGATACAGCGTCAGTTTTTATCAAAAGCTATGGAAGTTACTCCGGACAAGCAGGGAAGAATCATCATTCCCGGCATACTTAGAGAGTGTGCTGCATTAGAGAAAGATGTGATTTTTCTCGGGATGATGAACAGAGTTGAAATATGGGATAAGTCAAGACTCGAGGCAGAGGAAGAACTTGAAGAAAATGCCGGAGTTGAAGAAGCTATGGATGAACTTGGAATATCGCTGTAAAAAATATATTTGGAGGAAATTATGGAATTTGTTCATAAGTCGGTTCTTCTCAATGAGGTTATTGAGGGACTTGATATTAAGGAAAACGGAACATATGTGGATGGAACGCTTGGCGGAGCGGGGCATGCCATGCATGTATGTGAAAAGCTTGGAAAAGATGGCAGGTTTATCGGAATAGACCAGGACGAAGATGCCATAGAAGCCAGCACAAAACGATTAGAAAAATATGGTGATATAGTTACCATTGTCAGAAGCAATTATTCAGATATGACTCAGGTTATGGATGAACTTGGAGTTTCAGGAGTTGATGGGATTACATTAGATCTTGGAGTGTCTTCATTTCAGTTAGATACAGCAGAAAGAGGATTTTCATACAGGCTTGATGCACCGCTTGATATGCGTATGGATAACAGGCAGCCGTTGTCAGCCGAGACAGTTGTAAATGAATATTCAGAAAATGAGTTATTTCATATTATTAAGAATTACGGTGAAGATAAATTTGCTAAAAATATAGCAAAACATATAGTCATTGAAAGACAGGAAAGCCCGATACTTACGACTAAGAGGCTTGCTGAGATAGTAGACCATGCTATTCCGATGAAAATGAAAAAGCAGGGTGGACATCCGGCGAAGAGAACGTTTCAGGCTATAAGGATAGAAGTGAATCATGAACTTGATGTTCTGGAGAAAAACATTAATGATATGATAGATTTATTAAATCCGGGTGGAAGATTTTGCATAATTACTTTTCATTCATTAGAAGACAGAATTGTAAAAAATGCATTCAGAACGGCACAAAATCCGTGTGTTTGTCCGTCGGATTTTCCAGTTTGCGTATGTGGGAGAAAATCAAAGGGAAAAATTATTACAAGAAAACCTATACTTCCAACGGAGGAAGAAATAGAAGGAAATCCGCGTTCCAAAAGCGCTAAACTAAGAATATTTGAGCACAACTAAAAGACTGGGAGGAGTTTTATGTCAGCTGAAACTAAAAATAATTATCAGTACGGAAGATATGAAAAAAGACATATTCCAAATTATAGAAAGAGTACATATGTGGATGGAAACACAGTAAGACAGCTTAATGCTGTTCCAAACAGAAGAGAAGAAGAAAGAATTGAACGTGAAAAAAGGAGAAAGAGACAGTTAAATCCAGGAAACATCGCAATACCGGGCGTGTCTGTCGGAAATATAATTTTTATAGCTTGTGTTTCTGTTGTTCTGATAGCAGTGTCAGCATCATTTATAAATATGCAAAACAAAAGTGTTGCATTGAAAAAACAGGTTGTTTCGCTTCAGACTGAAATTCAGGAGCAGAAAACTTTAAACAATGAAAAATATGAGGAAATATTAAACGGTGTAGACCTTGCTCAGATATACAAAAGAGCTACAAGAAAACTTAATATGGTAAGGGCGGAAAATAATCAGGTGTATAAATATAAAAATAAAAAAAGTGATATGGTAAAGCAGTATGCTGATATACCCGGAACACAAAAAAATAAATAGTGTTTCGTCAGAGGATTAACATGATGGACAAGACGGCGAAGAAAAGTATTAGAAAGAGAAATATTAGCAGAATAAAAAGACAATCAAGGTGGAGATTATACGCGGCAATGTTTATCGTTTTTGTCCTTATTATCTGTGCAGCGGGAAGAATAATATACTTAAATGTCAATAAAGGTACAGAGTATAAAAAAGAAGTTCTGGCACAGCAAAGCTATGTTAACAAGGTCATTCCATATAAAAGAGGGGATATTGTTGACAAAAATGGAAATACACTTGCAAAGAGTACAAAGGTGTATGATCTCATAATAGAGCCTAAACAGATACTAGATGCTGATAAGGATAAAAAAAGCGATGATTATAAAAAGGCAACTGCGGCGGCACTGGAAAAGATTTTCGGAATAAAGGAAAGCACATTCTATAAGATATTATCGAAAAAACCGGATTCCATGTATTATCCGATGAAAAAATACACACAGTTGAGCAGGAAAATTGTAGAGCAGTTTAAAGAACTCTCAAAGGATAACAGTAAGATTATAGGTGTGTGGTTTGAAGAAAAATATTTAAGAACATATCCGTATTCGCAGGTTGCGAGTACGGTTCTTGGTTTCTGTTCTTCTGACGGACAGGGGCTCGGCGGAATTGAGAGCTGGTATAATTCAAGTTTAAATGGCGTTAATGGCAAGAGTTTTGGGTATTATGATTCAAATCTGAATCTTGTAGAAGAAGTAAAAGAGGCACAAAACGGAAACACAGTAGTATCGACCATAGATATAAATGTGCAGGGTGTTCTCGAGAAGAAAATGAAGAAGTTTCAGGAAGAAACCGGTTCTGAAAATATGGGAGTTATTTTGATGAATCCGCAAAACGGAGAAATATATGCAATGGCGGATTATCCGAGTTATGATTTGAATAATCCAAGGGATTTATCAAAAATTTACTCAAAAAAAGAACTCACTAAATTGTCATCGAAAGAAAAGGGAGACTTACTGCAAAGTTTATGGAGAAATTTTTGTATTTCAGATGCGTATGAACCGGGTTCTACATTTAAACCGATAACAGTTGCAGCTAGTTTTGATGAGGGTGCATCATATGATGGAAAACATTATTTTTGCGACGGGGGACAGCAAATAGGAACAACATATATTAAGTGTGTGGCTCATACTATTGGTGGTCATAAGAATACAGATCCCTGCAAGGCTCTGATGAAGTCGTGCAATGATGTAATGATGCAGATGGCAGCAGATCTTGGTGTGAATAAATTTACAAAATATGTAAGAAGTTTTGGGTTTGGAGCCAAGACGGGGATTGACCTTCCGGGCGAGGCTGTTGGTGGAATATTCAGTAAAGAAGATATGCATCAGGTAGAACTTGCAACATCAAGTTTCGGACAGGGTCAGACAGTTACTATGATTCAACTTATTTCAGCCTTCTGTGCGACAATAAACGGTGGAAATTATTATCAGCCGCATATTGTAAAGGAGATTGATTCGCAGAATGGTGCAGTTGTATCATCAAATAACAATGTGCTGGTAAAAAGGGTTATCTCGGAGGATACAAGCAAATTTATAAGAAAATATCTCGAAAAGACGGTAGAGGATGATGAGGGTACGGCAAGTCCGGCAAGGGTAAAAGGTTATGTAATTGGCGGAAAAACAGGAACAGCCGAAAAACATCCGATTACCAAAAAAAAATATCTTGTATCTTTTGCAGGATTTACACCTGTTGATAAACCTGAACTTGCAATATATGTAGTTATAGATGAGCCTCATGTAAAAGATCAGGCTCACAGTACATATGCAACCGAATTTGCAAGTGAGGTACTTAAAGATGTTCTTCCAATGTTAGGTATATATAAAGAATCAGGCAAATCAAGTGATGCTAAAGCAGTTACTATTCCATCAACCAAAAAAGGAAATTCAATTTTGGAAGTTCCTGCGGGTGGTTATACAACTTCGGATTACGGAGTTGCAAAAAGTAAAAAAAATGCAAATAATTGATTTGACGGTGCATAAAAGCAAATGAGTGTAATAAAATACTTAATAGCCGGATCATAAGAGAGGGTTATTTATGAAGTATTGTAAAACACCACAAAAGCAACGGTTATTTTTTGTGTTTATTGTGGTTTGCTTTTGTTTATTTATGCTCGTTGGGAGACTTGTATATCTTATGATATACCGGGCTGATTATTATGGAGAAAGAGCAAAAGCAGTTCAACAGAGAGAAAGAAGTATCAAGGGAAGCAGAGGAAAGATTCTTGACAGGAACGGAATTGTTCTTGCAGGAAATAAATCGGTTTCAACTATTTCAGTGATACATAATCAAATAAAACAGCCGGAGAAGGTGATAAAGAACTTATCAGCAATTCTTGAAATTGATGAGGATGAGATAAGAAAGAAAGTTAATAAAGTTTCATCAAGAGAAAAAATAAAATCTAATGTTGAAAAAGCTATTTCTGATAAAATTAGAAATCTCGAGATGGACGGAGTTATGGTTGACGAAGATTATAAGAGAACTTATCCGTTCAATTCGCTTGCATCAAAAGTGATTGGATTTACCGGAGCCGATAATCAGGGCATTCTTGGTCTTGAAGTTAAATATGAAAAATATTTAAAAGGTGAGCCGGGGTATATTCTGACAACAACAAATGCAAGAGGAATTGAGGTCGATAAGAGGGCGGAAGAGAGAATTGAACCAAAACAGGGAAAGGACCTTTACACAAGTATTGATATAAATATTCAAAAGTTTGCAACGCAGGCGGCAAAAAATGTCATGGAAGCAAAAGGGGCAAAAAATGTCAAAATTCTTGTGATGAATCCGAACAACGGGGAAATATTTGCGATGGTAAATGTTCCTGAGTTCAATCTTAATAAGCCATATGATATTAAGAGTAAGAAAAAGCTGAGTCAAAAAGAACTTAATCAGAAATTAAATGATATGTGGCGAAACGGATGCGTATGTGATACATATGAACCCGGTTCGACATTTAAGGTTTTTACGGCAACGGCGGCATATGAGCAGGGAGTTGTAAAACTTACAGATACATTTAACTGTCCGGGATATAAAATTGTCGGTGACAGAAAAATAAGGTGCCATAAGACAACAGGACACGGAGCAGAAACATTTGCACAGGGCGTACAAAATTCATGTAATCCTGTTTTTATGGAGGTAGGTCAAAGGCTTGGTGTAGCCAATATGTTTAAGTATCTGAAAAAGTTTTCTGTTTTGGATAAAACAGGAATAGACGTTACGGGAGAAGCGGTGACAATTATGCATCAGCAGAAAAATGTCGGTGAAGTGGAACTTGCGACAATGTCGTTCGGACAGTCGTTTCAGTTGTCTCCGATTCGTCTTTTGACAACCATAAGTGCCGTGATAAACGGCGGAAATATGATAACTCCGCATTTTGGAGTGAAGATTTTAGATGAACAAAAGAACAGGAAATATACAATAAGATATAATGCGCAGAAAAACGTAATATCCAAAGACACATCGGAAGTCATGAAAAAAATACTTGAGTCGGTGGTCAGTGAAGGCGGAGGAAAAAAAGCTGCTGTAGATGGATATAAAGTTGGTGCTAAAACAGGAACTTCAGAAAAACTTCCGAGAAGAAGCGGAAAATATGTTGCGTCATGCATGGGGTTTGCACCGGCAGATAATCCAAAGGTTATAGCACTTGTGCTTATTGATGAACCTCAGGGGATTTATTATGGAGGTACAATTGCGGCTCCGGTCATTTCAAAACTGCTTGATGACATATTGCCATATATTGATTAAAGTGTTGTTTTCATACAATGTATCAAATAACATTAAAGTTGCTTATAAGAACTTTCAGGAGGTCTGATAATGACATTTTCGTCTGTGTTTATTTCTATGATTGGAGCTTTTTTGACGAGTGCTGCACTTTGTCCAGTAATGATTCCGATTCTTCGAACATTGAATATAAATCAATATGTGAGATGTGAGGGGCCAAAGTCACATTTGAAAAAAGCAGGAACGCCGACTATGGGTGGAATTGTGATACTCATATGTTCAACGGGAGTTAACCTTTTGGGAATAAACGGCAGCAGGGAAGAATGTCTGTTGATATTTACTTTTCTTGGATTTGGTGCAATTGGATTTTTAGATGATTATATAAAAGTCTGTCTGAAAAGGTCGCTTGGTTTGTCTGTTTTACAAAAAATTATATTGCAGAGTATAGTTACATTATGGTTCTGTTATTATTATATTTTTAAATTGCAGGAAAAATGTGAGATGCTTATTCCGTTTACCGGAGGAATAAAAAATGGTATTTATCTGTCGGTATCACCGATAATGTTTGTATTTATAGTTTATATTATAATGATGGGGACTGTTAACGGTGCAAATTTTACGGATGGGCTTGACGGTCTTGCAGCAAGTGTAACTTTGCTTATTGTAGTATTTTTTTCGACGGTTGCCATTAAATTAAACCGTGATATGGCTTTGTCGGGGGCATGTGTTGCAGGAGCTTTGATAGGGTTTCTGATTTTTAATGTACATCCGGCAGCGGTTTTTATGGGAGATACAGGTTCGCTTGCACTTGGAGGTTTTGTTGCAGCAATTGCAACCATGTTAAAGATGCCTTTATATATAGCAATAGTAGGTGTGGTATATCTTGCAGAAGTTTTGTCTGTGATAATTCAGGTGTCATATTTTAAAATGAGCGGTGGGAAAAGACTTTTAAAAATGGCGCCGCTGCATCATCATTTTGAACAATGTGGATGGAGAGAAACGACGGTTGTTGCAGTTTTTTCTGTAATAACTACAGTTATGTGTATAGCTGTGATATTGGAAAAAACATGATTAGAATAAAAAGTTATTATTAGGAAAAGAGGATGAATATGAAATTTACAAACAAGAAAGTATTGGTAGTAGGTACAGGAAAAAGCGGGGTGGCAGCCGTCAGGCTGTTAAATAAGTCAGGAGCAGAAGTTATTGTACTGGAAGGAAATACATCATTTTCGACAGAAGAAATCATCTCAAGATTTCCAAAAGATGCTGAATTTGACCTTATAATAGGAGAACTTCCGGAGCAGAAAATGAATAACATTGATTTTGTTATATTGAGTCCCGGAGTTCCGACTGATTTACCTTTTGTTGTAAAGCTTCAGGAGAAGAATATACCTGTATGGGGAGAGATTGAACTTGCATATCTTTGTGGTGCAGGAAAACTTTTTGCCATAACAGGAACAAATGGAAAAACAACAACTACAGCACTTACCGGTGAGATTATGAAAACATATTTTAAAGATGTATATGTAGTTGGAAATATCGGTTATCCGTATACGGAGTATGCTGCCAAAATGACGGAAAAATCGGTGACAGTAGCGGAAGTAAGCAGTTTCCAGCTGGAGACAATAAATAAATTTCATCCTCAGATAAGTGCGATTCTTAACATCACACCGGATCATTTGAACAGACATCATACAATGGAATGTTATGTTGAGGCTAAAGCAAGAATTGCAAAGAATCAGAATAAAGACGAGATTTGTGTTCTGAATTATGAAGATGAATATCTTAAGAAAATTGCAAAGGATATACCGGCAAAGATATTCTGGTTTAGCAGTGAGCATGAACTTAAAGAGGGTATTTGGCTTGACGGTGAAAAGATTATGTACTGTGACGGGGAGGAACAGGAGCCTGTCATGGTATGTACAATACATGATATGAAGCTTTTAGGTAAGCACAATTATGAGAATGTAATGGCAGCGGTAGCAATTGCCATGCATGCGGGAGTGCCGATAGACTGCATAAGAAAAGCAGTTAAAGAGTTTAATGCCGTTGAGCACAGAATTGAATATGTAAGGGAAGTAAATGGTGTTAAATATTACAATGATTCTAAGGGAACAAATCCTGACGCTGCGATTAAAGCGGTTGAAGCGATGGTAAGGCCTACTATAGTAATCGGAGGAGGTTACGATAAAGATTCATCATATGATGAGTGGATAGCTTCTTTTGGAGATAAGGTAAAAGCACTTGTGCTTCTTGGTCAGACAAAGGATAAAATTGCCGCTGCAGCCAAAAAAGCAGGTTTTGCAAATATAATAATGACTGAGTCTTTAGAGGAGGCTGTAAAAGTGAGCAGTGAGCAGGCTAAATCAGGAGATGCTGTTTTATTATCTCCGGCCTGTGCAAGCTGGGGTATGTTTAAAAATTTTGAAGAGAGAGGTGACCTGTTTAAGCAATATGTCAACAGCCTGGAGTAAGAATATAACCGGACCGAGAAAAGAAAAAAATTACTCTAAGTATGACTATATGCTTATCGTTCTGACATTAGGAATTGCAATTTTCGGTGTCTGTATGATAAACAGCGCGGGAATATATAATGCGTTATTGCTTGGAGCACCGCTTAGATTTGTCAAGTCACAGATTGCAGGGCTTTTGGCGGGATGTGCCATGATGATATTTGTGGCGGCTTTTGATTACCATATCTTAATAAGGAATGTTTTCGGTAAAAACGGAAATATAAAGGTCGTTCATGTTTTATATGCTGTCGCACTTATCATGCAGGTAGCGGTTCTGTTTATCGGTGTTGATTATAACGGTGCGAGAAGATGGCTGAGGTTTGGATTTATCCAATTTCAGCCGTCGGAGATAACCAAGATTGTAGTTATTATTTTTATATCGTATGTCGCATACATAAACAGAAGTATTTTTGATACATTTAGGGGATTTTTGCGAGTAATGTTATTTATTGCTCCGTTGATTGCCGTTATAGCAAAGGAAAATTTGAGTTCAGCAATAGTTGTTGCCGGGATAAGCGTTGGAATGTGTTTTATAGCAAGCAATAAAAACGGATATTTTATCGTATGTGTAATAGCTATGATAGCTGCGGCATCGTTGTATATAATTTTCGGAGACCCTTTCAGAATGGAAAGAATACAGATATGGCTTAATGTTGAAACAAATGAAAATGCTCATCAGATAAAACAGGGTTTGTATGCTATTGCTACCGGAGGCTTGTTTGGAAACGGAGTAGGAAACAGTGTACAAAAACTGGGGTATATACCTGAGGCATATAATGATATGATATTCTCAGTTATATGTGAGGAACTTGGAGTTGTCGGTGCGACGGTTTTGATAATTGCGTTTATTGTATTGTTCTGGAAAGTCATCCGCATCGGTTACGGTGCATCGGATATTTTCGGGACTATGTTGTGTTCGGGTGTTATGCTGCAGCTTTCAATACAGGTTGTCATAAATGTTGCGGTTGTCACAAACTCTATACCGTCAACAGGTATTCCGCTTCCATTTATAAGTTATGGAGGAACATCTGCTATGATAATGATGGCAGAGATGGGGATAGTTCTTGGTGTTTCAAAAAGAGAAAAGAGGTTAAACTGTTTATGAGGATACTGAAACGTTTCATTATATTTATATGTGTTTTGGCAGCTTTGATATTTGGATTATATTTTGCATTTCATATAAATACAATTGAAATAGAAGGAGACAGTACATATTCTGATGCTGAAATAGAAAAGAGCGTATTTAGCAGAAAATTTTCAGATAATGAACTTGTATTCAGATTGTACAATAAAATATACGGGATAAATAAACTTCCGCTCATTGAGGATATAGATGTAAAATATACAGACCGCAATTCTGTATTGCTTCATGTGTATGAAAAGAAAGTAAGCGGCTGTATAAAATATATGGGACAGTATGTTTATTTTGACAAAGACGGAATAGTATTGCAGAGTTTATCGGAGCACAAAGAAGGAGCTCCTATGGTTACAGGCATAAAGTTCGGTGATTTTTCCATAGGAGAGGCATTCAGTGTAGAAGATGAAAAACTTTTTTCTAAAATAATGAACATATCACAGCTTATAAGTCATTATAAAATTGATGTATCAAGAATACATTCAAGCACAGACGGAATTATATTATATTCAGGAAAAGTCAGAGTTTATCTTGGAAAGAAAAATATGTATGATGACCAGCTGGCAGCGTTGTCATCAGTATTAAAAACGACAGAAAAGAAAAATTTAAAAGGCAGCATAGACATGTCTGATTATCAGTCAGGCGATAAAATTGTATTAAAAACAAATAATTAAATAAAAAAATTAAAAGAACAAATTTTCTCTTGATTATTCAAAGGTTAATGGGTATTATATAAATTAGGGAAATTTGTGAGTAGATTAAGGAGGAGCAGCGTTGTTAGAAATAAAAACAAATGATTCAGAAATAACCGCCAAAATTGTTGTAGTTGGTGTTGGCGGAGGCGGAAATAACGCCGTAAACAGAATGATACAAGAGGGAATGAAGGGCGTTGAGTTTATATGCATAAATACAGATAAGCAGCATCTCTTAAATTGTAATTCTGCAACATGTCTGCAGATTGGAGAAAAATTAACAAAAGGACTTGGTGCCGGTGCTAATCCTGAGGTTGGCAAGGCAGCTGCTGAGGAAAATCGTGAAGATATAACAGAAATGATAAAAGGCGCAGATATGGTCTTTGTAACTTGCGGAATGGGTGGCGGAACAGGAACAGGAGCTGCTCCTGCTGTCGCAGAAATATCAAAAGAACTTGGTATACTTACAGTAGGAATTGTGACAAAACCATTTAAATTTGAAGCAAGAAGCCGTATGAATAATGCGATTGCAGGCATTGAGAATCTTAAAAACAGCGTAGATACTCTTATAGTTATACCTAATGATAAACTTTTGGAGATAGTTGACAGAAGAACATCTATGCAGGATGCGTTAAGCAAAGCTGATGAGGTGCTTCAGCAAGGTGTTCAGGGTATTACAGATCTTATCAATGTTCCGGGACTTATCAATCTTGACTTTGCAGATGTGCAGACAGTTATGAAAGATAAGGGAGTTGCTCACATCGGAATCGGAACAGGAACAGGCGATGACAAATGTCTTGAAGCTGTTAAGCAGGCTATATCAAGTCCTCTTCTTGAGACAACGATAGAGGGTGCATCAGATGTAATTATAAATATTGCAGGAGATGTAGGACTTTTAGAGGCAAGTGAAGCAGCATCGTACATAGAGGAGCTTACAGGAGAAAACAGCAATATTATATTTGGTGTAAGTGATGGAACAGGTGATGATTCTGTAAAGATAACTGTTATAGCTACAGGTCTTGATGAGGATAATACAGAACAGCAGGCACAGGCATCAAAGTCTCCTTCTTTTATCAGACAGACACAGACTCCTAAGACTAACTTTCCGACAAGAGAGGGGCAGATAGCATCACCGGCTAAGAAAGTTAATGCTCAGGCACCGGAGGATTTTGCAAAACAGCAGAATGTACAGTCAGTGACAAGACAGAGTGTACAGCCTCAGCCATCTGTTTCTTATACAAGAGGAAATGAAGATGGTGGAATTAAGATACCTGAATTTTTACAGAGAAAAAAGTAAAAGTATTATAGTGATAAAGAAAATCCGGACAGGTAGTTTTGTTCGGATTTTTCACTTTATTGTCGGTGTTTGCAGGATTGCGAAAGTTGCATAGCAATGAAGCAATCCGTGGCATTATTTGGATAGGAAAGAGAGAGTATGTATAGTCAGGAAGATTTAAAAAAATTGAGAGTTACAATGATGATAAAAGTTCTTCTTATATTTGGAGGAATTATTTTTATGCAGCTTATTGCATATATGCTTTGTGTGCTTGGATATGTTGCTTACGGAATGATGCGCGGCGGTGATTATGCAAGGCTGCTTGCGGAAGTGACAATATTAGGGCAGACTTCACAGACAAATATAATGTTAGCCATCTCGGCGGTCAGTGCCATATTATCGTTTATATGGTGTGGAGTGCTCTATATAAAATCAAGCTGGCGCAGTGAACATGTTGATTATGGACAGGTATTTTCGATAAAAAATGTATTATGCATTTTATGTATCGGAAGCGGATGCTGTATATTGTTAACTTTTTTGCTGAGTTTATTAACAGCGGTATTTCCGCAGGCTTTTCAAAATTACACAAAACTTATGTCTAATTTTGAGAGTGGGAATATGATTTTAACATTAGGTTATGCAGTTCTCATAGGACCTGTATCAGAGGAAATGATATTTAGAGGTGCAATTTTTGACAGGGTATATACGGCATTTCCGTTTTGGAAGGCGAACATTATTCAGGCGGTGTTGTTTGGTGTATATCATATGAATATTGTTCAGGGATTGTATGCTTTTTGTCTGGGAATGGTTTTAGGGATTATAGTTAAAGCTACCGGCAGTATATTGTGTTCTATGATTACACATATAACATTTAACGGTACAAGCTATCTGCTGCCTGTTATACTTGGAACAGGAGCAGCATGGGTTAATATAATAGTTTTGATAATTGCGTTGTTTTTGATCGCAGCGGGAATTTTTGGAATAAAGTTTTTAATGCGTTCCTTAAATTGATATGTTACAATTAACCATAATTATAAATTGTATAGGAAGGAAGATTAGATTATGAAGTGGTACGATGAAGCAGTATTTTATCATATATATCCATTGGGACTTTGTGGATGCAAAAAGGAAAATGATGGTGTACGGGAAGAACATTTTGAAAAACTCACCAAATGGGCAGAGCATGCAAAGAAAATTGGGTGCACAGCTATATATATAGGTCCTTTGTTTGAATCTGAGGGACATGGTTATGAGACAACAGATTACAGGAAAGTTGACTGCCGTCTTGGAACAAATGAAGATTTTAAAAAATATGTCAGATATTGTCATGAAAATGGTCTGCATGTGATTGTAGACGGTGTTTTTAATCATGTGGGAAGAACTTTTTTTGCTTTTCAGGATTTGCTTCAAAATCGCGAAAATTCAGTGTACAGAGATTGGTTCTGCAATGTGAATTTCGGAGGCAATAATGAGTATAATGACGGCTTTTCCTATGATAACTGGGGAGGCTACAATCTGTTAGTAAAGTTAAATCAGAGAAATCCGAAAGTTAAATCATATTTATTTGAATCAATAAAACTCTGGGTTGATGAGTTTGATATAGACGGCATACGTCTTGATGCTGCAGATGTACTTGATTTTGATTTTATGAAAGAACTCAGAAGTTTTACAAGAAATTTAAAAGAAGATTTCTGGCTTATGGGTGAAGTAATACATGGTGATTACAGCAGATGGGCAAACAGTGATATGCTTGACAGCGTTACAAATTATGAACTGCATAAAGGACTTTATTCAGGTCACAATGACCATAATTATTTCGAGATTGCCCATTCGGTAAAGAGACTTCTAGGAATATGCGGTGATACAAGATTGTACACATTTGTTGATAATCACGATGTTGAACGTATATATTCAAAGGTAAATAATAAAGAACATCTTTACAATATTTATATATTGCTGTACACTCTTTACGGCATTCCTTCCATTTATTATGGCTCAGAATTTGCGATTGAAGGAAAAAAAGAAAGTGGTTCTGACTGGAATCTTCGTCCTTGTCTTGAACTTGATGATTTTAAAGATGCATATGAAAATAATGCCATAACTAAATTGTGCATACAGTTAGGAAAGTTGAAAAAAGATTATACAGAACTTAGTGCGGGCGGATATGAGGAATTGCTGCTTACTAACAGACAATTTGCATATTCAAGAAATTATAATGGAAAAGTTATTGTCATAGCTCTGAATAATGATGATAATGAGACAGAGCTTACGATAAATCCTCATGTGGCATGCAATGAAGCAAAAATAATACTTGACGGAAGTGTTGAAGATAAAAATGAGAGCGTGGACTGTAGAGTTGAAAACGGAAATGTCATTGTAAAACTTCCGGCAAATTATGGAACTATAATAGAATTATCATAGTTACTGACCACTAAATTATAATAACATTAAAATGAAAGCTGAGGTAAACGACAGATGAATTACGATACAATAAAAGAGGAAATTAAAAATATTGATATTACATTGCCGCCGCCACAGGAAGAACCGGAAAGACAATATTATTTTATAAAAAAGATGCAGCACTGGATGGAAGAAAAAAAAGCAGAAAAGGGCAGAGAGCTTACATGCTGTGTAAATACATTCGGCTGCCAGATGAATGCGAGGGATTCGGAGAAGATAATAGGAATCCTCATGACCATAGGATATAAGGTTGTGGAGGATGAAGATGCTGACCTTGTCATATTTAACACATGTACTGTAAGAGAAAATGCAAATCTTAAAGTGTATGGACGGCTTGGACAGTTAAAGAAATATAAAAATAAAAATCCGGAAATGATTACAATGCTCTGCGGCTGCATGATGCAGGAGGAGAGCGTTGTTGAAAAAATAAAGAAAAGTTACAGAAATGTTGATGTTATATTTGGAACACATAATATATTTAAATTTGCTGAACTTCTCTCAATGAAAGTGCTTGACAGAGCTGACAACAAAAAAATGATAATTGATGTATGGAAAGATACGACGGAGATTGTTGAGGAACTTCCGGTTGAGAGAAAATATCATTTTAAGAGCGGCGTAAATATAATGTTTGGCTGCAACAACTTCTGCAGTTATTGTATTGTTCCATATGTAAGAGGAAGAGAGAGAAGCAGAGAACCTGAGGATATCATAGCTGAGATAGAATGTCTTGTAAAAGACGGCGTTGTCGAAATCATGCTTTTGGGACAGAATGTCAACTCTTACGGCAAGAATTTGGAAAATCCGATTTCATTTACTGAGCTTTTAAGAAGAGTTGAGAAGATAGATGGATTGAAGCGAATAAGATTTATGACATCGCATCCAAAGGATTTGTCGGATGAACTTATTGAGTATCTCGGTGAGTCGAAGAAAGTATGTAAGCAGATGCATCTTCCGCTTCAGTCAGGAAGTGACAGGCTTTTACAAAAAATGAACAGACATTACACAAAGGAAGGTTATCTTACACTGGTTGAAAAGATAAGAAAAGCTGTACCTGACATAGCACTTTCTACAGATATAATAGTTGGATTTCCGGGAGAGACGGAAGAGGATTTTGAAGAAACCATGGATGTGGTAGAAAAAGTTAAATATGACAGTGCGTTTACATTTATATACAGTAAGCGAACAGGGACACCGGCGGCTGCTATGGAAGAACAGATTGACGAGGCGGTTGTTAAAGAAAGATTTGACAGACTTTTAGCAAGAGTTCAGGATATTGCCGCTGAGAAAGCTGCTGCTGATACAGGCAAGGTTCAGGATGTTCTCGTCGAAGAGATAAATGACCATGACAGTTCACTTGTGACAGGAAGGACAAGCAAAAATTATCTTGTTCACTTTAAAGGAGACGAGTCACTTATAGGAAGTATAGTTTCTGTTAAATTATGTGAGAGCAAAGGATTTTATTATATAGGTGAAATGGTTAAATAGCAATTAAAAAAATATTGTTATAAAAAAGGAAATATAAATTTTGTGTCGAATAACTAACATAGAGGGTTTTAGCATTTGAAGTGCTTGACATATGTTAGTTATTTGTATGATGGGAGGTTTAATTGCTATGTATTATACAGAGGAACAGATTGAAGAAGTGCGTTCCAAGAGTGATATCGTCCAGATTATAGGGCGTTATGTAAATTTGAAACGAACAGGAAGCAGTTATGTCGGATTGTGTCCTTTTCATAGTGAGAAATCGCCATCATTTAACGTAAGTCCGTCAAGACAGATGTATAAGTGTTTTGGATGTGGTGTCGCAGGAAATGTAATAACATTTATCATGGAGTACGAGAATTATACTTTCCCGGAAGCTATGGAATTTTTGGCAGAGCAGGCAGGCGTTACTATTTCAAAAAGTGAACTGTCCCCTGAAATGAAAAGAGAAAAGAATTTAAGAACAGAGCTTGTACAGATAAATGCCAAAGCAGCATCATATTATTATGCCAAACTTAAGTCACCGGCGGGAAAGACAGGATATGAATATTTTTTGTCGAGAGGTTTATCGGAAGAAACCATAAGACATTTTGGTCTTGGATATGCCGGACAGGGCGGCAGTGAACTGTACCGGTATTTGAAAAACCAGGGGTATGCAGACCAGGTACTTAAGGAAACAGGGCTTTTTAAGATGGACGAGCGTGGTGTTTACGATAAGTTCTGGAACAGGGTTATGTTTCCAATAATGGATATCAACAACAGAGTTATAGGTTTTGGCGGCAGAGTTATGGGTGATGCCAAACCAAAATATCTTAATTCCCCGGAGACAAAGCTGTTTAATAAGAGTAAGAATTTGTTTGGATTAAATTATGCGAAACTTGGAAAAAAGAAAAATATAATTCTTTGTGAAGGTTATATGGATGTTATAGCCATGCATCAGGCAGGATTTACAAATGCCGTAGCATCACTTGGAACAGCGTTTACATCGGAACAGGCGGTTATTTTAAGAAGATATACCGATGAAGTTCTGCTGACTTATGACAGTGATCAGGCAGGTGTAAAAGCTGCACTTAGAGCCATTCCTATGCTTAGGGATGCAGGCATAAACGCACGAATTGTGCATATGGAACCTTACAAAGACCCTGATGAATTTATAAAGGGGCTTGGAAGTGAAGAATTTGAAAAGAGAATGGCTGAAGCGCAGAATGCTTTCCTGTTTGAGATAGATGTACTTAGAAAAAGTTATGATATAAGTGACCCTGAACAAAAAACGAAATTTGATCACGAAATGGCTGCAAAGCTGTTGGTTTTTGAAGATAAGGTTCAAAGGGATAATTATATCGAAACATTGTCTGCAAAGTATTCAATAAAAAAAGAAGATTTGCGTGGACTTGTCATAAAAAGTGCAAACAGAATTCCAGCTAATAAGGGAAACGCCAATGTCCACAGTGAAGGCTATAATAGAAATATAAAAAAAGTAAAGGAAAGCGGCATAGAACACTCGTATAAATTGCTGCTCTCATGGCTTGCGGATGAACCAAATCTTTTTGATGACGTGAGTAAAATTATAAATAAAGATGATTTTGAGGAAGAACCTTACAGAAAAGCTGCAGCTTTATTATATGAGCAGTTTGAGAACGGAGAAGTTATTCCGGCAAGGATAATAAATTATTTTGAAGAAGCAGATGAACAAAAAGCAATAGCAGATATATTTCAGACGACATTTAAAGTTAAAATGGAAAAAGATGACATGGAAAAGGCTTTAAATGAAATTGTATATAAAATAAAAAAATACAGTATAGACAAGAAACTGAAAAATATGACAGATATAAACAATCTTCAAAATTTGATGATTGAGAAAAATAAACTTCAGAATAGAGAGAAAATGCATATTTCTCTAAAAGATGGTTAGAGTATAAACGAAGTCATTATATGATGTAGAGACAAAATATTGTTTAGTGTCAGACAAGACATCATTGTTTAAAGTGACAGGTTTTTTACATAAAAGAAAGGATGGAACGATATGGCAACAGAGAAGAAACCGGCTAAGAGTACAGGAAAAAAATCTGCATCAAAAAAAGCAGAAGAAAGAAATATCGAGGAAGAAAAGAAGAAATTTCATGAAAAGCTGATTGCACTTAAAGAACTTGCAAAGAGCAAAAAGAATGTTTTGGAGCTTGGAGAAATCAACAATTTTCTTGCAGATATCCAGCTTGACGAAGAAAAAACCGAAAAGGTTATTGACCTGCTTGAGGCAAGTGGTGTCGACGTGCTTAGAATTTCAGATGATAAGGATGATGCCGATGATGATGCACTTATTCTTGAACTTGAGGAAAGCGGAGAAGTTCCGGATGAGGATGAAATTGAGAATATCGACCTTTCAGTGCCGGATGGTGTAAGTATTGATGACCCGGTTCGTATGTATTTAAAAGAGATAGGAAAAGTTCCGCTTCTTTCGGCTGACGAAGAGGTAGAGCTTGCACAGCGAATGGAAAAAGGTGATATAGAAGCTAAGAAAAAACTTGCCGAGGCAAACTTACGACTTGTTGTAAGTATTGCAAAACGCTATGTGGGAAGAGGAATGTTATTCCTCGACCTTATCCAGGAGGGTAATCTTGGTCTTATAAAGGCAGTTGAAAAGTTCGACTATAAAAAAGGATATAAATTCAGTACCTATGCAACATGGTGGATTCGTCAGGCGATAACGAGAGCAATTGCCGATCAGGCAAGAACAATCCGTATTCCGGTGCATATGGTTGAGACAATAAACAAATATGTGAGAGTTCAGAGACAGCTTTTGCAGGAACTTGGAAGGGAACCACAGCCTGAAGAGATTGCAAAGCAGATGAACATGCCTGTAGACAGAGTGCGTGAGATTCAGAAAATATCCCTTGAACCGGTTTCTCTTGAAACTCCTATCGGTGAGGAGGAAGACAGCCATCTTGGAGACTTTATCCAGGATGATAATGTTCCTGTACCGGCAGAGGCAGCAGCATTTACACTTCTTAGAGAGCAGCTTGACGAGGTGCTTGGAACTCTTACAGAAAGAGAACAGAAGGTTCTTAAACTTCGTTTTGGGCTTGAGGATGGAAGAGCGAGAACTCTTGAGGAAGTCGGAAAAGAGTTTAAGGTAACAAGAGAGCGTATACGTCAGATAGAAGCAAAAGCACTTAGAAAATTAAGACATCCAAGCCGCAGCCGCAAATTAAAGGATTATCTTGAGTAAGGTAAAGCTTTCAAAGAGACTTGAAGTGGTTGCATCATCCGTAGGTTCTGGCGGAACAGTCGCTGATATAGGATGTGACCACGGTTTTACTTCCATCTATCTGACTGAAAATAAAATGGCAAAATGCGGGATTGCCATGGATATAAACAAAGGTCCTTTAGAAAAGGCAAAAATTCATATAGAGCAGGCAGGTCTTAAAGATAAGATTGAAACAAGATTATCGAATGGTCTGGATAAACTTGAAATAGGGGAGGCAGATACGATTCTTATAAGCGGAATGGGCGGTGCACTGATAACAGAGATTCTTACAAAAGAAAAAGATAAGACTCTTAGTGCAAAGGAACTTGTTTTATCGCCTCAGTCAGAAATATATCTTGTAAGAAAATGTCTGCATGAACTTGGATTTTTCATTCAGTGTGAAAAAATGGTCTTTGATATGGGAAAATATTATGTGGTTATAAGAGCTTTGAGAAAAGATGTGTCAGTAAAATCAGAGCTTGGTTTGGAAAAATGCAGTGAAGTGTCCGATGCAGAAATGTATGACGAAGCAGATTATGTATACGGCAGGTATCTTATTGAAAATAAAGACAAAGTTTTTTGTGAATTTCTTGAAAAAGAAAGAAAACGCATGGAGAGAGTAATTGATGCATTAAAGAGAAACGGAATGTCAGAAACAGAAATTGGTAAACAAAAGATATTTTCTGAATATAATTTATTGAGGCAGACTTTGTTAAGAATGCATTGACATAAATAGGGGGACTATAATGGTTAAAGTTACTGTATGTGGTATAACTAAAGAATATAAAGACGGAATTACATATAGAGAGGTTTCAGAGGATTTCAGGGATAATTATAAATATGATATTATTTTAGCAAAAGAGGGCGCAAAACTGATTGAACTGAATAAGACAATAAAATCTGACTGTGAAATTGATTTTGTGGATGTTTCAGATTCAAACGGACATAAAACCTATGTAAGAGGTGTAAGTATTCTTATGCTTGATGCATTTTATTCCGTATGTGAAGGAATGCCGCTTGGGAATGTATTTATAAAATATATGATAGGTGACAGCTGTTATTGTGAGGCAGAGGGAATAGAAATAACGGATGAAATTTTGACAGAGATTGAAGAAAAAATGCATGAGCTTGTTGAAAGAGACATCAGGTTTGAAAAGCGTATAGTCAGCACCGCTGAAGCAATGGAGATTTTTGAAAAACATAAGATGTTTGACAAGAAAAAATTGTTTGAGTACAGGAGAGTATCTACTGCAAATATTTATTCACTTGACGGATTTGAGGACTATTACTATGGTTATATGCCGGCAAGTACAGGAATTCTCAAATATTTTACTATAGAAAAGTACAATGATGGTTTTATGGTAAATATGCCTAATAAAAATACGCCTGTTGAAGTGAAAAAGCATATTCCGAGTCCTAAGCTGTTTAAAACACTTCAGGAAGCAGGAAATTGGGGTAAAATGGTTGATGTAAGCACAGTGGGAGCGTTAAATGAGGTTATTGCAAACGGTGGAGCATCAAATCTTATTCTTGTTCAGGAAGCTTTGCAGGAAAAGAAAATAGCTAAGATAGCTGAAAAGATAGCTGAGGACAGCAGCAGAAAATTTGTTATGATAGCGGGACCGTCATCATCGGGCAAGACTTCGTTTTCACACAGATTAGCTATACAGCTTCGCACATTTGGCATAACACCACATCCTATATCACTTGATAATTATTTCAAGAACAGAGCTGATACACCGAAAGATGAAAATGGTAATTACGATTTTGAATGTCTTGAAGCAATAGATGTTGAACAGTTCAACAAAGATATGACTGCACTTTTGGCGGGAGAAACGGTTCAGATGCCTGTATTTAACTTCCTGACGGGACAGAGGGAATACAAAGGTGATTTTTTAAAGCTTGGCAGGGATGATATACTTGTACTTGAGGGCATTCACGGTTTAAATGATAAGCTTTCGTATTCACTTCCGAAAGAAAGCAAGTTTAAGATTTACATAAGTGCGCTTACACAGTTAAATATTGATGAACATAACAGAATTTCAACAACTGATGGCAGACTTATCAGAAGGATGGTAAGAGATGCAAGAACAAGGGGAGCATCCGCAGCAAAGACAATTTCAATGTGGCCTTCCGTAAGAAGGGGTGAAGACAAATACATATTCCCATTTCAGGAGGAAGCAGATGTTATGTTTAACTCGGCACTTATATATGAACTCGCTGTATTAAAGCCATATGCAGAGGCTGTTTTATTTGGAATACCAAAGGATGCACCGGAGTATATAGAAGCAAAGAGATTGTTAAAGTTTCTTGATTACTTCCTGACAGTAAGCAGTGAGGGGATACCTAAGAACTCACTTATGCGTGAGTTTGTTGGCGGCAGCGTTTTTAATGTTTAAATTTAGAATGTGTTTGCAAAACTAAATGTACATTGTGTATAATGCAAAGATATTGATAGTTTTGCAAATGCTTATCTAATATAGGATAAATGACAGAAAGGAAATGACTTGATATGGCAAAAATAATTGACGGAAAGAAGATTTCACAGGAAATAAAGGATGAGTTAAAGGAGAGAGTGGCTGCGCTTAAAGAAAAAGGTGTTGAGGTTACACTTGCTGTTATCCAGGTGGGCAGCAATCCGGCATCTACAGTTTATGTAGGAAACAAGAAGAAAGCATGTGCATATGTTGGAATAAAATCTTTGGCATATGAACTCCCTGAGGAGACGACAGAGGCAGAACTTCTTGAACTTGTGGAAAAATTAAATAAAGATGATTCAGTAAACGGCATTCTTGTACAGCTTCCACTTCCTAAACATATTGATGAAGATAAGGTTATAAAGACTATCTCACCTGAGAAAGATGTTGACGGATTTCATCCTGAGAGTGTCGGCAAATTGAGCATAGGGCAGAAAGGTTATGTTTCATGCACACCGGCAGGAATTATCCAGCTTTTAAAGCGTTCTGACATAGAAATTGACGGAAAAGAATGTGTTATCATAGGAAGAAGTAATATCGTAGGAAAACCTATGGCTATGCTTTTACTTAGAGAGAATGGAACAGTGACAATCACTCATTCCCATACAAAGGATTTAAAAGAAGTAACAAGACGTGCAGATATACTTATTGTTGCAATAGGCAGAACTAAATTTGTCACTGCAGATTATATAAAAGAAGGCGCTGTTGTAATTGATGTCGGAATGGACAGAGATGAAAACGGGAAACTTTGCGGTGATGTGGACTTTGCAGATGTTGAGCCTAAGGCGGGTGCGATTACTCCAGTTCCGGGCGGCGTAGGCCCTATGACTATCGCAATGCTTATGCACAATTGCGTGAGTTCAGTTGAAGAATAAATAAAAACAGAAAAGAGGAAAATTGTGAATATATATTTTGTATCACTGGGGTGTGATAAAAACCTTGTAGACAGCGAGATGATGATTACATCTCTTAGAAAAAACGGATTCGTGCTCACGGATGATATAGAAGAAGCGGATGTCATTGTTGTAAATACATGCTGCTTTATAGGAGATGCGAAAGAGGAAAGTATCAACACTCTTATAGAGATGGGCGGTTATAAGGATGGCAGATGTAAACTTTTAGTTGCAGCGGGATGTCTTGCCCAGAGGTATCACAATGAAATAAAGGAGGATATTCCGGAAGTTGACCTCATTGTCGGTACGATGGGATATGAGGACTTATCAGACAAGATAAATGAAGCTCTTGAGGGAACGGGAGTTTTGGAATCTTTAAAGGATATAGATTATCTTCCGACACCTCTTACGGACAGAGACAGCATGTCGGGCGGATATTACGCATACTTAAAGATTGCAGAGGGCTGTGACAAATGTTGTACTTATTGTGTTATCCCGAAAGTAAGGGGACATTACAGAAGTGTTCCTATGGATAATCTTATTGCACAGGCAAAACATCTTGTAAACAATGGAGCAAAAGAACTTATCCTCGTAGCGCAGGAGACAACTCTTTATGGAAAAGATATTTACGGAGAGAAGAGTCTTCCAAAACTTCTTGATGAGCTTTCGAAGATTGATGAGCTTAAATGGATAAGAATATTGTATTGTTATCCGGAGGAGATAACAGATGAGCTTATTGATGCCATAAAGAGAAATCCAAAAGTCTGCAATTATCTTGATATGCCTATCCAGCATGGTGCAGATGATGTACTTAGAAGAATGGGAAGATGGACAAACAGAGAGCAGATAGAAAACACTGTATCAAAACTGAGAAAAGAGATACCTGATATTGTGCTTAGGACTACTCTTATTACAGGTTTTCCGGGAGAGACAGAAGAAGATTTTGAACAGTTAAAAGAGTTTGTCGAAAAGATGCAGTTTGACAGACTCGGTGTATTTACTTATTCAAGGGAGGAAGATACGCCTGCTGCTGAGATGGTTGAACAGATAGAAGAAGAGATAAAGGCTTCAAGACGTGATGAGATAATGCAGATACAACAGGATATTGCTTTTGACAAGAGTAATTCCAGAGTGGGAGAAATATACGAGGTAATGATAGAAGGAAAACTGCCGGAAGAGGGAGTATATATAGCAAGAACATATATGGATGCCCCAGATGTTGACGGATATGTTTTCATTCAATCAGATTATAATTTTGATTCTGGAGATTTTGTTAAAGTTGAGATAACAAGGTCAGATGAATATGACCTTATTGGTGAAATTATAGATTAAGATACAGTACACTAGAAAGCTTCTAGATGAAAAATTTTGAGAGTGCACTGTATAAAAACGGAGGCTTAGTATGAATTTACCAAATAAAATAACGATGCTTAGAGTTATAATGATACCTTTTTTTGCGTTTTTTATGCTTACGGATATGGTTGAAGGTTCTAAGTATATTGCTGTTGCGATTTTTATAATAGCATCGCTTACTGACACACTGGATGGTTTTATCGCAAGAAAATATAATCTTGTATCAAACTTTGGAAAATTTATGGATCCACTTGCGGATAAATTGCTCGTAAGTACGGCACTTATATGTTTTGTGTCTGTTCCGGATAATCCTATGCCGGTATGGGGAGTCATAATTATAATAAGCAGGGAGTTTATAATAAGCGGTTTCAGACTTGTTGCTGCAAATGAAGGCATAGTCCTTGCAGCAAGCTGGTGGGGAAAAATAAAAACAACAGTGCAGATGGTGATGTCGGTATTTCTTATAGTTAATTTTGATGGAAAAGTTATAAATATTGTTGAGAATGTACTTATCTATGCTGCAATTTTATTGACGGTAATATCACTTGTCGATTATCTTGTAAAGAACTGGAATGTCCTTGATGATGGCAAGATGTAGCAGGGAAAGGCTGGCAAAAGATGAACAAAGTAATAGTTGTTGGCGGTGGGGCAGCAGGAATGATGGCTGCCATATCTGCCGCAGATTCAGGGGCAGAGGTTATTCTGATTGAAAAGAATGAGAAACTTGGAAAAAAAGTTTATATTACAGGTAAAGGAAGATGTAATATAACAAATGAAAGTGATGTTGAAAATCTCTTAAAAAATGTAAGGTCAAATCCTAAGTTTTTGTACAGTGCTTTCTATACATTTGACAGTTACAGGATGATGGATTTTTTGGAAGGCGAAGGCTTGAAGTTAAAAACAGAGAGAGGCAACAGGGTTTTTCCAGAGTCAGATAAGTCATCAGATGTTATAAAAACCTTAAAAAAAGCACTTGAAAAGAGAAAAGTAAAAATTGTATTAAATACAAAAGTATTGAACATTGAGATTAAAGACGGTATATGCCATGGTGTCATAGTGCAGTCCGGAGACAAGAGTGGAAGTTATACGGCAGATAAAGTTATTGTTGCGACAGGAGGCTGTTCTTATCAGTCAACAGGCTCAACAGGTGATGGTTACAGATTTGCAAAAGATGCAGATATAAAAGTTACAAAATGTTATCCTTCACTTGTTCCGTTTAATATCGATTCAGATATACCAAAAAGACTGCAGGGACTTTCCCTTAGAAATGTCAAAGTGACACTTTATGATAAAGGCAAAGTTTTGTATGAAGAACTTGGAGAAATGCTGTTTACACATTTTGGTGTCAGCGGTCCGCTTGTTTTAAGTGCAAGCACATTGGCATCCGGAAAAGATGTGTCACAGATGGAACTAAGCATTGACTTAAAACCCGCACTTTCTAAAGAACAGCTTGACGAGAGAATTTTGAGAGATTTTTCTGAAAACAGGAACAGTTATTTTAAGAACAGTCTGTCAAGACTTCTGCCGGCAAAGATGATACCGGTTATCGTTGAACTGTCGGAAATTGATGAAAAGAAACAGGTAAACAATATAACAAAAGAAGAAAGAAACAGGCTTGTCAATCTTTTAAAGGGACTTACATTTAAAGTTGAAAGTCTGCGTGGATTTAATGAGGCAATAATCACAAAGGGTGGTGTATCAGTTAAAGAGATAAATCCGGGAACAATGGAGGCAAAAAAGGTAAAAGGTCTTTTTTTTGCAGGAGAAGTCCTTGACCTTGATGCTGTAACAGGTGGTTATAATCTGCAGATAGCTTGGTCAACAGGGTATCTTGCCGGAATGGAAATATAAAATAATAAGTGAGAGTGAGGAAAGAGAATGTATAATATAGCAATAGATGGACCGGCAGGAGCCGGAAAAAGTACAATAGCTAAAAAGGCAGCAAAGAAACTTGACTTTATTTATGTCGATACGGGCGCAATGTATAGAGCTATTGCATTGTATTTTATTAGAAACGGAGTAGCCGCTGATGATGAAAAGACAATCAGTGAGAAATGCAGTGACATAAATGTGTCTATAGATTATGCAGACGGTGTACAACAGGTTATCTTAAATGGTGAAAACGTGAATGATTATATCAGAACAGAACAGGTGAGCATGATGACCTCAAGTGTTTCAAAATATCCTGCTGTAAGAGAAAAACTTTTAAATCTTCAGAGACAGCTTGCCACAGAGAAGAATGTAATAATGGATGGAAGAGATATAGGAACATGCGTGCTTCCTGATGCAAAGACAAAAATCTTCCTTACTGCAAGTGCCAGGGAGAGGGCAAGAAGAAGATATAAAGAACAGGTTGAAAGAGGAATTGAATGCGACATCAAACAGATAGAAAAAGATATAATTGCAAGAGATGAGCAGGACATGAACAGGGAGATAGCACCACTTAAACAGGCAGAAGATGCCGTGCTTATAGACTCATCTGACATGAGCATAGAACAGGTGGTTGATGCCATTATTGATGTTTTTGAAAAGACAAAGTAGGGAGCGATATGAGAGAAGTTACAACTGCAAAAAGCGCGGGTTTTTGTTTTGGTGTAAAACGTGCTGTTGATATGGTTTATGATGAGGCGAAAAAAGGTGAAAGAGTATATACACTTGGCCCGATTATTCATAATCAACAGGTAGTAGAAGATTTAGAAAAAAAAGGTGTAAAAGTCATAGATTCTGTCAATGATATAAATAACGGATATGATGCAACTGTCATAATACGTTCGCATGGTGTACCGGAAAAAGTTATAAAGGCACTTAGAGAAAAAAATGTGAATATAGTCGATGCAACATGCCCGTTTGTATTAAAGATACACAAAATAGTTAAAGAGGCATCACAAAACGGAAAAACCATAATTATAATAGGAAGCGACAATCATCCTGAGGTAGAAGGGATAAAAGGCTGGTGTGTCAATGAACCGGTTGTATTGGAAAGCGTTGAAGAAGCAGAAAATTATACTGTTGATGGCGAAAAAAAATTATGTGTTGTATCACAAACGACATTTAATTACAAGAAATTCAAAGATATAGTTGATATTTTATCTAAAAAGAGTTATGATATAGATGTTATGAATACAATTTGCAACGCTACCGAAGAGCGTCAGACAGAAGCGGTTACTATTGCGAGGCAATCCGACGCGATGTTAGTAATAGGTGGAAAACATAGTTCAAACACCCAGAAACTTTATGAAATTTGTAGAAAAGAGTGTGAGAACACATATTTTATACAGACACTTGATGACCTGGATTTGAAGCAACTTCAATCTTTTCGTAGCGTGGGTATTACTGCCGGGGCTTCAACCCCAAATAATATTATTAAGGAGGTTCAATCATATGTCAGAAATGAATAATGAATTTGAACAGTTATTGGAAGAATCATTAGTAACAATCCACAATGGAGAGATTGTAGAAGGGACAGTTATCAGCGTTAAGGAAGATGAAATCATCTTAAACATCGGCTATAAGGCTGACGGTATCATTACAAGAAATGAATACAGCAATCAGTCTGGCATCGACCTTAGAGAAGTTGTTAAAGAAGGTGACAAGATGAAAGCTAAAGTTCTTAAAGTAAACGATGGTGAGGGACAGGTTCTTCTCACATATAAGCGTTTAGCTATGGAACAGAGCAATGAGCATATCAAAGAAGCTTTTGAAAATCAGACTGTATTAAAAGCCACAGTTACAGATGTATTGACAGGTGGTTTAAGTGTAGTTGTTGAGGAAACAAAGGTATTTATTCCTGCGAGTCTTGTATCAGACACATATGAGAAAGACCTTTCAAAATATGCAGGACAGGAAATAGAGTTTGTTATCAGTGAGTTCAACCCTAAGAAGAGAAGAATCATCGGTGACAGAAAGCAGCTTTTAGTTGCAGAGAAGAAGAAACTTCAGGAAGAGTTATTCGCAAGAATCAATGTAGGAGATGTTGTTGAAGGTACGGTTAAGAACCTTACAGACTTCGGTGCATTCATCGATTTAGGCGGAGCAGACGGACTCCTTCATATTTCTGAAATGTCATGGGGACGTGTTGAGAACCCTAGAAAAGTATTCAATGTTGGAGATAAGACAAAAGTTCTTATCAAAGATATTAAAGATGACAAGATTGCACTCAGCCTTAAATTTGAGGATCAGAACCCTTGGTTAAATGCTGCTGATAAGTACAGCGTAGGTTCTGTAGTTACAGGCAAAGTCGCAAGAATGGCAGATTTCGGTGCATTTATCGAGCTTGAGCCGGGCGTTGACGCATTACTTCATGTCTCACAGATTTCAAAAGAGCATGTTGACAAGCCATCAGATGCATTGAAGGTTGGACAGGAGATTGAAGCAAAAGTAGTTGACTTTAACCCTGATGATCACAAGATAAGCTTAAGCATTAAAGCTCTCTTAAATGATAACGAGTCAGAAGAAGAGGAAGAAGTTACAGAGTAAAAGCTCTGCTGGATTGCATAAATGTGTAAATGAAATTGTCAGCAAAGCTGATACATGTTTTGCAATAAGAACGCAGGATGTTCTTAAATACGCCAATCCGGTTATTCGGATTGGCGTATTTTAATATAAAGGAGGGATGGAAATTGGGAGATTATGAAAAGTTCAAAGAAAAAGTATATCAGCTCACAAAGATAGACTTGAGCAGTTACAAAGAAAGACAGATGAAAAGGCGTATTGATTCATTGATAACAAAAAACAAGATAAAGAGTTATGATGAATATATTGAAGCAATAAAACAAGATAAAAAGATGCTTGATGATTTTGTAACATATCTGACAATCAATGTTTCTGAGTTTTACCGTAACCCTGAACAGTGGAAACTTTTGGAAAATGAAATTTTACCATATCTTTTTGAATTTTTCGGTAATGACCTTAAAATATGGAGTGCGGCATGTTCTACGGGAGATGAGCCATACACACTCGTAATGTTACTGTCGAAGTTTATTCCTTTAAACAAGATTAAAGTCATCGCCACCGATTTAGACAGGGTTGTACTTGAAAAAGCACAGGTAGGAATTTACGATGAAAAGAGTCTTAAGGGACTTCCAAAAGAGTACATAACAAAGTATTTTACTAAAGTAGGAACAAGAAGTTATCAAATTTCAGATGAAATAAAGAAGCGCGTTGAATTTAAACAGCACAACCTGCTTAAAGATACCTATCCTACAGGCTGCAATATGATTGTCTGCAGAAATGTTATGATTTATTTTACAGAGGAAGCGAAAGCGGAAATATACAAGAAATTTAATGCGTCCCTTAAAAATGACGGTATTTTGTTCGTGGGAAGTACAGAACAGATTATATCGCCGGGAGAATCAGGATTTTCAACATATAAATCATTTTTCTATAAAAAGGCAGCTCATTAGTGGGCTGCTTTTAATCTTGCACAATTGTGAGTTTTTTAGTAAAATGGAGGTTGTGTATATAAGTATGGACGAAAATAAATGCAATATGAGGTGAAATATGAGTGATATTATTAAGGTAGTTGTTGATGCCATGGGTGGAGATAATGCTCCGCAGGCACCTATAAAAGGTGCAATTGATGCAGTCAATGAAAATGATAAGATACATGTTGTATTAGTTGGAAGAACTGATGACATCAATACAGAACTTGCAAAATATAAATATGATAAGGAACGTGTGACAATTGTACACGCTGATGATGTTATCGGATTTGATGAACCTCCGGTAATGGCGATAAGAAAAAAGAAAAAATCTTCAATCGTTGTCGGAATGAATCTTGTGAAGCATGGCGAGGCAGATGCATTTGTATCGGCAGGAAGTACAGGAGCCATACTTGTTGGCGGTCAGTTTGTTGTGGGTAGAATCAAAGGCGTAGAGCGTTCGCCTCTCGCACCGCTTATTCCTACAGCAAAAGGACCAGCACTCCTGATTGACTGTGGTGCCAATGTGGACGCAAGAGCATCACATCTTGTTCAATTTGCAAAGATGGGTTCGATATATATGGAGAGAATTGTCGGAATAGAAAAACCGCGTGTTGCCATCGTAAATATCGGTGCTGAGGAAGAAAAAGGAAATATGCTCGTAAAAGAAACATATCCTTTACTTAAGGAATGTAAGGATATCAATTTTATTGGAAGTATCGAGGCGAGAGATATTCCTAAAGGGGATGCTGATGTTATAGTATGTGAAGCATTTGTAGGAAATGTAATATTAAAATTATACGAGGGTCTTGCATCAACACTTCTTGGAAAAGTAAAAGAAGGACTTATGTCAAGCCTTAGAAGTAAAATAGGTGCGCTTCTTATCAAACCGGCACTCAAATCAACACTTAAACAGTTTGATACATCAGATCAGGGTGGAGCTCCGCTTCTTGGTCTTAACGGTCTTGTTGTAAAAGCACATGGAAGTTCGTCAAGTGTGGAAATCACACAGGCAATAAGACAGTGCATACAGTTCAATGAAGAAAAGATAAATGAAAAAATAAAAGAAAATCTTATTATTGAATAGGTGGTGCAATATGGAATTTCAAAAACTTCAAAAAATAATTGCAGAGGTTTTGAGTATTGATGATACAGATATTGTCCAGGAAATGAGTTTTATTGATGACCTTGGAGCAGACTCTCTTGAGCTTTTTCAAATATTGATGGGAGTTGAAAAAGAGTTTGACATATCAATAGATGAAGAGACATTAAAAGACGTTATTACGGTTGGTGATTTGTTGGAAATTATCTGTTAAGAAAAGCATCGTATAAAAACGAAGAATGTTAGGAGTGTGCCTGATGAAACAGGAAAAATTATTAGAGTTTCAGAAAAAAACAGGATATGAGTTTAAAAATACGGATTTGCTAATAACAGCACTTACGCATAGTTCATATTCAAATGAAAACAGATTGAAAAAATACATGTGTAATGAAAGACTTGAGTTTTTAGGAGATGCCGTGTTGGAATTGATATCAAGTGAGCAGATATACAAAGAAAATCCGACAAAACCTGAGGGAGACATGACAAGAATAAGAGCAAGCTGGGTATGTGAGCCTACACTTGCCTTATGTGCGAGAGATATAGACCTCGGAGATTATGTTATGCTTGGCAGGGGTGAAGATTTGACAGGAGGAAGAGAGAGAGACTCCATATTGTCAGATACGCTTGAGGCAACAATAGGTGCAGTCTATCTTGATGGGGGATTTGAGAAAGCAAGAGAGTATATTAACAGGCATATATTAAATGATATAGAGAAGAAAAAACTTTTTTATGACAGCAAAACCATATTGCAGGAAATAGTTCAGGGTGAGCATCTTGATATGGAATATGAGCTTATAAAGGAGGAAGGACCGGATCACAATAAATCATTTACAGTTGCTGTAAACATAGGCGGGGAAAGATTTACGACGGCTGCCGGCAGAACAAAGAAAAAGGCAGAACAGTCTGCTGCATATCAGGCTATACTTAAGCTTCACAAATAATTAATCAGGAGAACATCGGATGTATTTAAAAAGTTTAGAAGTACATGGTTTTAAATCATTTGCAAACAAGTTGATATTTGAATTTCATGACGGAATAACCGCAATTGTAGGGCCAAACGGCAGTGGAAAAAGTAATGTAGCCGATGCAGTCAGATGGGTGCTTGGAGAGCAGAGTGCAAAGCAGCTTCGTGGTGCGAAAATGGAGGACGTTATTTTTGCGGGAACACAGATGAGAAAACCACTTGGTTTTGCATATGTAGCCATTACTATAAGCAATGAGGATCACAAATTAAATGTTCCATATGAAGAAGTTAAGATAGCAAGAAGAGTTTACAGGTCAGGAGAGAGTGAATACCTGTTAAATGGAACAGCATGCAGACTTAAAGATGTTCAGGAACTTTTATTTGACACAGGTATAGGAAAAGAAGGATATTCTATAATCGGTCAGGGTCAGATAGACAAGATATTAAGCGGAAAGCCTGAGGAAAGACGTGAACTTTTTGACGAGGCAGCCGGAATTGTCAAATACAAGAGAAGAAAAGCAAGTGCACAAAAGAATCTTGAGGAAGAGAGACATAATCTAGAGAGAATAGAGGATATTCTTTCCGAGATAGAAAAACAGGTAGGTCCGTTGGAGAAACAGGCGGGAAAAGCAAGACAGTATCTTATGCTTCGTGATGAGTTACGAACACAGGATGTAAATATGTTCCTTATAGAATATGACCGTATTCATGATGAAGTAAAAGAGTTTGAACAAAAACAGGAGATTGCTGAGAACGATTTAAAAAATGCCAACACCGAGCATGAAAAAAGCAGGGCAGAGTATGAAAAGTTACAGGAAAAACTAGATGATAAAATAAAAAGTATCGAGACTCATAAAGAAAATTTAAATACAACAAGAGTTTTATTAAATAATTGTGAGGCGGATATAAGGCTTTTAAATGAAAAAATCCGTGGTATAAAACAGAGTGAAAGTCATTATAAGGAGGTCATAGACGATTATCAGCTCAGAATAAAAAAATATGACCTGGAATACAGCCAATATGTCCGGCAGAGAGAAGATAATAACAAAAAGATAGAGCGGGTAAATGCTTTGTTACTGGAAAATAAGAAAAATATCGAGGTTCATAAAAATAAAATATCCGATATTGAAAAGTTTATAGGGAAAGTACAGGGACAAAAACTTGCAAGCATAAATGCAGCTGCTGATGTAAAGAGTGAAGAGTTAAAATACAAAACTTTACTCGAACAAAATAATATAAAGAGAGCAGAACTCAATAAGAGGATACTTCAAAACAAAACGGAAAATTCAGTTCTTACTGAAAATATGATAACTCATAAGAAAGCATATGATGAGATAACCGAAAAAATAGATGCTTTAGATGTTGCAGGAATATCGCTTCAAAATACGTTAAATGAGCTTACTAAACAAAATCAGAATGTACAGAAAGAGCATAGCGATATTCAGCAAAAATATCATATGGAAAATTCAAGGCTCAATTCATTGAAAAATATGACTGAGCGATATGAGGGATTTGGACAGAGCATAAAACATGTTATGGAAAGAAAAGGTGATACACCGGGAATAATAGGTGTAGTTGCCGACATCATACGTGTAAAAAAAGAATATGAGATTGCCGTTGAGACTGCACTTGGAGGAAATATACAAAACATTGTAACGGACAATGAGCAGACAGCAAAAAAAATGATAGAGTATCTGAAAAAGAACAGGTATGGAAGGGCAACATTTCTGCCTCTTACAAATATTCATAAGAGAGCAGCAAACAATGCCGTAAATATTATGTCTGAAAAGGGTGTTATCGGGATGGCATCAGAACTTGTCTTTGCAGAAGAAAAATACAATGAACTTGTAAATTATCTTCTTGGCAGATTTGTAGTCGTTGATAACATAGACAATGCTATTGCGCTTGCCGCAAAATATCACCATACACTAAGGATTGTTACTACTGAGGGAGAGCTTCTTAATCCGGGCGGTTCTATGTCAGGTGGTGCATTTAAAAATAATAATAATCTTCTTGGAAGGCGCAGGCAGATAAGCCAGCTTGAAGAAGATGTGTCAAAATTAAAGACTGAGCTTGAAAAAACGCTGCATCTGATCGAAAAAAGCAGAGATGAAATTGCTAAGTTCAGGGAAAAAATCGGTGCCAATGATAAATTAAGGCAGGATTTTGTGTTGAAGCAGAATACGGCAAAGATAGGATATGAGCGTGCGTCAGCGGATTTAAAGAAGAGCGAAGAACAGCTTGAACTTATCAGGATTGAAGGAATGAGAATAGAAGATGATAAGGAAAAGTTAAAAAGCACGATGGATAATATCACTAAAGCATTGCTTAAAAGTGAAGATGAGTCCAAAAAATTTGATGATGAGATAAATAGACATCAGACAGAACTTGACAGTGTAAAAAAACAACTGGAAGACTTAGAAAACAAAGAATCAGATTATACGCTTGAACTTACTTCACTTACACAGAGCATTGGATTTATTGATGAGAACGTAGACCGTATTGAGCAGGGCAAAAAGATTATTGAGAAGCAATTGGAGGAGACTGCAGAAAACAGCAAAAATATTGACAGTCAGATAGACGAGAAAAAAGAAGAAATAATAAAAACAGAAAATACAATAAAAGAAAAAAGAAAAGAAACAGAGAGATTAGAACACCAAATAGAAGAAGAAAATTTGGAAAAAGAAGAACTCTCACAAAAAAATAAAGCTTTTCTTGACAAAAGAGAGGAATTGTCAAAAAATATAAATGAGCTCAAAATGGAATGTTTCAGACTTTCAGGAAGAAAGGAAAAACTGACAGAAAGCATTGACAATTATACAAATTATATGTGGGAACAGTATGAACTTACATATCACAGTGCACTCTCGCTTAAAACACAGACTGAACTTACTATACCTGGTATGAAAGCAAAAATAAGTGAGATAAAGAAACAGATAAAATCACTTGGTTCAGTAAATGTAAATGCTGTTGAACAGTATAAGGAAGTTTCAGAAAGGTATGAACTTCTTACAACGCAGCACGATGATTTGATAGAGGCTGCTAAAGTTCTTGAAAAAATTATTGAAGAACTTGACATAGAGATGAGAAAACAGTTTGAAGAACAGTTTTCAGAAATAAGAAACAGATTTGATAAAGTCTTTAAGGAATTGTTTGGTGGCGGAAGAGGTACACTTGAACTGATGGAAGATGAGGATATTCTCACGGCGGGCATTAAGATAATCGCTCAGCCGCCGGGAAAGAAATTGCAAAACATGATGCAGCTTTCAGGTGGTGAGAAAGCACTTACAGCAATAGCACTTTTGTTTGCAATACAGAGTTTGAAACCCTCACCGTTCTGTCTACTTGACGAGATAGAGGCGGCACTCGATGATTCAAATGTAGGAAGATATGCAGATTATCTTCATAAGCTTACCAAGGATACGCAGTTTATTGTTATCACTCACAGAAGGGGAACAATGAATGCAGCCGATATTCTTTACGGAATTACGATGCAGGAAAAAGGTGTTTCGACACTTGTGTCAGTAAGTCTGCTCGATGAGAAAGATATAGCCAATTAAATAATATAATGCAAGGGTCAAAAATACCTTTTTGCACCAACATCATAATATAAAACGGAGGAATTATGTGGGAAAGTATAAAGAATAAATTTAAAAGAAAAAAACATGTTGAAGAAGTGGAAGAAGCTGTTGTAAATGAAGAAGAACAGGCCGAAGAAAAAACAGAAGATGAATCTCAAATGAGAGATGTTCGGTTAGAAGAACATACAGATGAAAGTACGGAAAGCAAAGATACAGACGATTCTGAAACAGAGGAGAAAAATTTACAGGAAATTAAACCAGATGATATTTCAGATGATGCCAAAGAAAAGGAAGAGACAGTTTCTGAAAATTTAAAAAATGATGAAGAAGTTATTTATGAAACTTCAGAAAAGGAAAAAGAGACTGCTTCAGAGATTTTAGAAAGTGAAGAAGCTGCACCTGGAGTTCCGGAAGAAAATACGGAGGAAAACAAGCCTGAAAAATCCAAGAAGAGAGGTTTCTTTGGAAAACTTATTGACGGTCTCACTAAAACAAGAGACAGTTTCGTTTCGGGACTGGAGAATGTTTTCAGCGGTTTTTCGGAGATAGACGATGACTTTTATGAGGAACTTGAGGAAGTTCTTATAATGGCTGATATAGGTGTTGCGACAACGGAAAAAATTATTGAAAATCTTCAGGAGAAAGTTAAGGAGAACAAGATAAAGGAAGTTGCAGTGTGCAGACAGCTCCTTGTTGATTCAATAAAAGAGCAGATGCGTGTACATGATGATGCATATGACTTTGAGAATAAAAAATCGGTTGTTATGCTTATCGGTGTAAACGGTGTCGGAAAGACAACATCTGTCGGAAAACTTGCATCGCAGTTTAAGTCTGACGGAAAGAAAGTTATTCTTGCGGCAGCAGATACATTCAGGGCGGCAGCGATAGAGCAGCTGACGGAGTGGTCTAACAGAGCAGGTGTTGAGCTTATTGCAGGACAGGAAGGCGGAGATCCGGCAGCGGTTGTATATGATGCAGTAAATGCGGCAAAGGCAAGAAATGCTGATATATTGGTATGTGATACGGCAGGAAGACTCCATAATAAAAAGAATCTTATGGAGGAATTAAAAAAGATAAACAGGATTGTGGAAAGAGAATATCCGGACGCATGCAGGGAAACATTTGTTGTGCTTGACGGCACAACAGGGCAGAATGCACTTGCACAGGCAAGACAGTTTAGTGAGGTTGCTGATATTACCGGTATAATACTTACAAAGCTTGACGGAACTGCCAAGGGAGGAATCGCAATAGCAATCCAGTCTGAAATGAATATTCCGGTCAAATATATAGGTATCGGAGAGCACATAGAGGATTTACAGAAATTTGATGCAGATGCGTTTGTAGATGCATTATTTGAGACAAAGGGATAAATAAATTAAGAAAAACAGAAGGGAGCAAATAATTATATGTTGACATTAGATAAATTTGAAGAGGCATCAGAAAAGGTGAAAGAGGTTGTACTTCCTACAAACCTTATTTATAGTGAATATTTTTCAGAACAGACAGGAAATAAAGTTTATTTTAAGCCTGAAAATATGCAGTATACAGGAGCGTATAAGGTAAGAGGTGCATACTACAAAATCAGCACTCTTTCAGAGGAAGAAAGAGAGAAGGGACTTGTAACAGCATCAGCAGGAAATCACGCACAGGGCGTTGCTTATGCAGCAAAACTTTACGGTGTTCCTGCAACCGTGGTAATGCCTACTACTACTCCACTTATTAAAGTAAATAGAACAAAAGGATATGGGGCTAAAGTCGTGCTTCATGGCTCTGTCTATGATGAAGCCTGCCAGTATGCGCTTGAACTTGCAAAAAAAGAGGGGGCAACATTTGTACATCCTTTCAATGACGAGGTTGTAGCTACAGGACAGGGTACAATTGCAATGGAGATTTTTAAAGAACTTCCTACAGTTGACATAATTCTTGTGCCAATCGGAGGTGGCGGACTTGCAGCAGGAGTTTCAACTCTTGCAAAACTTTTAAATCCGAACATAAAAGTTATAGGTGTTGAGCCGGCAGGTGCAAGCTGTATGAAAGCATCATTGGATGCAGGAAAGGTTGTTACACTTCCAAATGTTGATACTATTGCAGATGGTACAGCGGTTAAGACACCGGGTGATATTGTATTTCCATATATCCAGAAAAATATTGATGAGATAATTGCCGTAGATGACCATGAACTTATTGTAAATTTCCTTGACATGATGGAAAATCATAAGATGCTTGTTGAAAATTCAGGTCTGCTTACAGTTGCGGCGTTAAAACATCTTGACTGCAAGGGTAAAAAGATTGTCTCAATCTTAAGCGGAGGAAACATGGATGTTATAACACTTTCTTCGGTTGTACAGCACGGACTTATTGAAAGAGGAAGAGTATTTACAGTATCAGTTCAGCTTCCTGACAGACCGGGAGAACTTGTGAATGTCGCAAATGTGATTGCTAAGCTTAAAGGAAATGTAATAAGACTTGAGCATAACCAGTTTGTAAGCATAAACAGAAATTCAGCTGTTGAACTTAGAATTACTCTTGAGGCATTTGGACATGAGCATAAGAAAGAAATTATAGATGCGCTTAGAAAGCACGGATATGACCCGAAAGAGGAAAGTCCGACAGGATTATATGAGTAAAAATTTAATGCATTGCATTAAATTGAAAAAATGTTTGGCTCAAACGCTTTGAAAAGGTGTGATGACAATTTTTTAGCTGTTTGAGAATAAATTAAGAATCGGAGGTTTAGGATGAGTCAGTTTAAAAATGGGACAGATTATATTGGAAGTGAATTGCTTCATACACCGGGTGGAGTAAGAGATACCTATGGTGTAGAATGTGAAAATAAGTTAGATGTGGCAGGAAAAGTTCATGATGTTATGAAATCATATGGATTTGATGATATACAGACGCCTACATTTGAATATTTTGACATATTCAGTAAAGAGAGAGGAACTGCCTCTTCAAAAGAAATGTTTAAATTTTTCGACAGAGGAAATAATACGCTTGTATTAAGACCGGATATGACACCTCCGATTGCAAGATGTGTGGCTAAATATTATAGGGAAGAGCAGATGCAGATTCGTCTTTGCTATACTGCAAATACATTTGTAAATACAGACCCGTATAAAGGAAAACTTCAGGAAGTTACCCAAGTAGGTGCAGAGCTTTTTGGAGATGCAAGTTCAGATGCCGATGCAGAGATGATAGCTCTTACAGTTGAAAGTCTTTTGAGCAGCGGCCTTAAGAGATTCCAGCTTGAGATAGGACATGCAGATTTGTTCAGGGGAATTGTCGAGGAAGCAGGATTTACACCTGAGGAGACAGAGAAACTTCATGAGTTGATTGAAAGTAAAAACTTCTTTGGAGTTGAGGATCTTCTTGATAACCTGACTGTGTCAGAGGGTCTTAAAGAGGTGATATTAAAGCTTCCTGACCTTTTAGAGGATTTTGATAAAGCGGCTGAATTTGTAAAAGAACGCTGCAAAAACGAGAGAGTTTTGAAAGCTCTTGACAGACTTGCTAAACTTAATAATATATTAAAAATATATGGTTTTACCGACTACGTTACAATAGATCTCAGTATGCTTAGCCATTACAGTTACTATACAGGTGTTATATTCAGGGCATATACATATGGAACAGGTGAGGCTGTTGCAACGGGCGGACGTTATGACGGACTTGTCGGACAGTTTGGAAAGGATACACCTGCCATAGGTCTTGCGATTGTGCTTGACCAGCTTATGCTTGCGCTAACAAGACAGGATATTACTGATGAAAAGTTTGTATCTGGCTGTATTCTTCTCTATCCTAAGGAATTGAGACAGGAAGCAATAAACAAAACAGCAGCACTTAGAAAATCGGGTGAAAATGTACAGCTTGTACGCAAATCTTCACAGAAAGATATTGAAATGTACAAGGAGTATGCGAAGAGAATGAATAAAGAAAAGCTGTTATACTTAAAAGACAAGTCAGTTGTTGAAGAGATAACATTTAAATAGGAGGAACATATGGAATATATAACATTTGCATTGGCAAAAGGAAGACTTGCGAAACATACATTGAGTCTTTTGGAGAAAATTGGCATTACATGTGAGGAAATGAAAGACGAAAAAACAAGAAAACTCATATTTGTAAATGAGGAACTTGGATTTAAGTTTTTCCTTTCAAAAGCATCCGATGTTCCTACATATGTTGAACTTGGAGCCGCAGATATAGGGGTAGTCGGAAAAGATACAATACTCGAGGCTGGCAGAAAACTTTATGAAGTGTTAGACTTAAATTGTGGAAAGTGCCGTATGTGTGTTGCAGGACCGGCGAGTGCAAGAGAACAGTTAAACAACGGTTCACTTATCAGAGTTGCAAGTAAATATCCGGGGATTGCAAAAGATTATTTTTACAATAAAAAACACCAGACAGTTGAGATAATCAAACTTAACGGTTCGGTTGAACTTGCACCTATAGTGGGACTTTCAGAAGTTATTGTTGATATAGTTGAGACAGGTTCTACTTTAAAAGAAAACGGTCTTGAGGTATTGGAGGAGATATGTCCTTTATCAGCAAGAGTAGTTGTAAACGAAGTGAGCATGAAGATGCAGCATGAGAGAATAACGAAACTTATTCGTGATTTGAAAAAAGTTATACCTGACGATTAGAAAGCTAAATTAGGGAGGCAGCCATGAGAATAGTTAAACTTACAGAGAAAGAACGCAATAACATATTGGAAAATCTCTTAAAGAGAAGTCCAAATCAGTACAGCAAATTTGAAGATACGGTAAATGATATTATCGAAAATGTAAAGACAAACAAAGATAAGGCTTTATTTGAGTATACTGAAAAATTTGACGGAGTAAAGATTACTGAGGAGACTTTCAAAGTAACGGAGGAAGAGATTAAAGAGGCGTATACAAAAGTTGATGAGCGTCTAGTGGAGATAATCAGAAAAGCACTTGTAAACATAAGAGATTATCATCAGAAACAGGTTCGTTACAGTTGGTTTGACAGTAAGACAGACGGAACACTTCTCGGACAGAAGATTACACCTCTTGCAAGAGTTGGTGTGTATGTACCGGGAGGAAAAGCAGTATATCCTTCATCTGTACTTATGAATATTGTACCTGCAAAAGTTGCGGGAGTAGATAAGATTGTTATGACAACACCTCCCGGAAAAGACGGAAAAGTTTATCCTATAACACTTGTAGCTGCACATGAAGCAGGAGTGGATGAAATCTATAAAGTTGGCGGAGCACAGGCTATTGCGGCACTTGCTTTTGGAACAGAGAGCATCAAAAAGGTTGACAAGATAGTAGGTCCAGGAAACATATTTGTTGCACTTGCAAAGAAAGCCGTTTACGGTTATGTAAGTATTGATTCAATTGCAGGTCCGAGTGAAATACTTGTGCTTGCAGACGAGACTGCAAATCCGAGATATGTGGCAGCCGACCTTCTTTCACAGGCTGAGCATGACGAGATGGCATCTGCAATACTTGTTACAACAAGTGAAGAACTTGCAAAGAAAGTATCAGATGAAGTTGACGGTTTTGTAAAAGTTCTTTCAAGAAAAGAGATAATACAGAAATCGCTTGATTCATATGGATATATACTTGTTGCAAAAGATATGAAAGAAGCTATAGATACAGCAAATGAAATAGCTTCAGAACATCTTGAGATTGTGACAAAGAATCCGTTTGATACAATGACAAGAATAAGAAATGCAGGAGCAATTTTCCTTGGCGAGTACAGCAGTGAGCCTCTCGGAGATTATTTTGCGGGACCAAACCATGTACTTCCTACAAACGGAACAGCTAAGTTTTTCTCACCGCTTTCAGTTGATGACTTTATAAAGAAATCAAGCATTATTTCATACTCTGAGGAGGCACTTGAGCTTATTCACACTGATATAGAGGACTTTGCAAAGGCTGAGAAACTTACAGCGCATGCAAATTCAATAGCGGTAAGATTTGAATAAGTTTTTGTGAAAGGTTTGGGTTTGATTATGAGTGATAATATAAATAAAAGAACTGCCGAGGTTTCAAGAGTGACTGGAGAGACTGACATTTTGGTAAAGATAAATCTTGACGGCAGCGGTCAGGCAGATATTGACACAGGAATAGGTTTTTTTGACCATATGTTGAACAGTTTTGCAAGACACGGACTTTTTGACCTTACCGTAAAGGTTAAGGGAGATTTGGAAGTTGACTGTCATCATTCTATTGAAGATACGGGAATTGTATTAGGACAGGCAATAAAAGAAGCTGTAGGTGATAAAAAGGGCATTAAGAGATTCGGTGAGTGCATACTTCCGATGGATGAGACCCTTATGCTCTGCGCACTTGACCTTTCAGGAAGACCTTATCTTGTTGAAAACATGGAATTTAGTGTGCCAAATGTAGGAGAATTTGATACTGAGATGGTACATGAGTTTTTCTATGCTGTAAGTTATTCGGCAGGGATGAATCTTCATTTAAAAATGCTTGATGGTTCAAATAACCATCACATTATAGAGGCTGCATTTAAGTCATTTGCAAAGGCACTTGACAAGGCCGTAATGTATGATGAGAGAATAAGCGATGTATTGTCCACAAAGGGCAGTTTGGGAGAATAAACGGAGGATATATGAAAAAGAAAAAAATAATTCCATTTATAAATGCAGAAAATGAATATCCGGAAAATATTATAAAACTTGCAGATGAGTACGCATGCAAGGGGGCAGATGAGCTGTTTATTTATAACTATACCGGTGATGAAGCTTCGAGGGAAGAGTTTTTAAGTACGGCAAGAGCAATTGAAAAACAGATAGATATTCCGTTTATGATAGGAATGTATATTGAAAGATTTGAGGATGCCAAGAAAGCTCTTTATACCGGAGCATATAAGCTTGTAATCAGAAATGCACTTTTGCCTGAACAGGAAGTTATTGATGAGATTACTTCTAGATTTGATAAAGACAAGCTTATGCTTGAAGTTGATATGAAAGCTGCATTTATGGACGCCGAGGCACTTGATAAATATTATGATATGGGTGTAGGCAGTGCAATGCTTAAGCACATTGACTGTACGAAGAGTTTTACTGATGCCATAAATAATACAAAAATGGATATTATGATAAGAGACGGACTTATAAGAAATGACCTTGCAGAGCTTTTATCATTTGAAAAGACAGATGCCGTATCAACAAATTATTTTGAGGATACCGAGGACAGAGATATTTACAAAGCAAAAAGGTCATTAAAAGATAAAGGCATAAATGTAGAAGTATTTGAAAGTCTTATAGATTTTTCTGACTTTAAACTTATGGATAACGGCCTTATACCTGTAGTAGTTCAGGATTACCGTACAAATGAAGTTTTGATGGTTGCTTACATGAATGAGGAGTCATATGCAAAGACTATAGAGTGCGGAAAGATGACTTATTACAGCAGAAGCAGACAGGAACTGTGGCTCAAAGGTGATACGTCAGGCCATTATCAGTATGTAAAGAAACTTATGCTTGATTGTGACAATGATACAATTCTTGCAAAGGTTCGCCAGGTTGGTGCCGCATGTCATACCGGAAGCAGAACCTGCTTCTTTAAGGAACTTGCAAAAAAGGAATATATTGAAACAAATCCATTGACAGTATTGCTTGAAGACTATAAAATTATCATGGATAGAAAAGAAAATCCAAAAGAAGGCTCATATACGAATTATCTTTTTGATAAGGGAATAGATAAAATCTTGAAAAAATGCGGTGAAGAGGCAACAGAGATTGTCATTGCTGCCAAAAATCCTGATTCAGAAGAACTTAAATATGAGATTTCAGATTTTCTTTATCATATGATGGTTCTTATGGCTGAATGTGATATTGACTGGAGTGATATAACAAAGGAACTTGTCAACCGCAGATAGAAAGGTATGGTGAAAATATGACAGGAGTTTTACTGTTAAAAGGTCTTGCAGACCTTACATTTGGAGGAGCATTTTTATGGTATCTCGTTAAGTTTCTTGTTAGTATAGGACTTGCATTTGTCGCTATATTATGCGGAATAAAGTGGCGCAAATCAAAAAATGAGAAGACAGACAGCATGGGTATTGCCAAGAAAAAATAAAACGTGGCAATTGCATAGCGGTGGATTGTCACCGGAGTCTTAAAAAGTTTTAAAGGCAGAAAAATGGAAATCGAAAAAAAATTCAAGGTAAAACAGCTTCCTGACAATTTGGATGGATATGAGCAGAAGCATATTGAGCAGGGGTATCTCTGCGTCAATCCGATTGTCAGGATAAGAAAAAGCAATGACAGGTATATTCTTACTTATAAATCACTTGCCGCAGGCAGTGACGATAAGAATACTGATTTTAGAATAAACAATGAAATAGAAGTTTTCCTGACAAAAGAAGGGTATGAACATCTGAAAGAAAAGGTTGACGATAATCTCATCATCAAGACCAGGTATATTATACCTCTTGAAGATGGACATACAGGGGAACTTGATGTTTTTGGAGGTGTCCTTGAGGGGCTTTATTTTATTGAAGTAGAGTTTGAGAGTGAAGACGACGCCAAAAATTTTGTACCGCCAGACTGGTTTGGCGAAAATGTAAGTGATGATAAACGATACGCAAACAGTTATCTCTCAAAGTGTAACGATTTAAGCGTATTTTTATAAAAAACGAATAAAAAGATGGAGGCTCATTATGTTTAAGATTTTAAAGAAAGAGTATCTTGCCAACAACATCTGGCTTATGGATGTTGAGGCACCAAGAGTAGCAAAATCATGTCAGCCCGGACAGTTTGTTATTGTAAAGACAGATGAAGAAGGAGAGAGAATTCCCCTTACGGTTTGCGATTATGATAGAGAAAAAGGAACAGTTACAATAGTATTTCAGACAGTTGGTGCATCTACAACTGAGATGTCACGCTATGAAGTCGGAGAGAGTTTCATGGATTTTGTAGGTCCTCTCGGATGTGCATCAGAACTTATCGAAATGCCTGTAGAAGAATTAAAGAAAGAAAAACTTTTATTTGTGTGCGGTGGTGTTGGTACAGCACCTGTATATCCACAGGTAAAATGGATGAAAGAGCATGGCATTGATGTTGATGTAATCATTGGTGCACGTACAAAAGATATTATGATACTTGAAAATGAGATGCGTGAAGTTGCAGGAAATCTTTATATTGCAACAGATGACGGTTCTTATGGATTTAAGGGAAATGCATGTGACCAGATAAATGAACTTGTAAAGAACTTAAACAAGACATATACGAGAGTTGTAGCAATTGGACCTATGATTATGATGAAATTTGTAGCAATGCTTACAAAAGAACTTAATATCCCTACAATAGTAAGTATGAACCCTATTATGGTTGATGGAACAGGTATGTGTGGTGCCTGTCGTCTTAAAGTAGGCGATGAGATTAAATTTGCATGTGTAGACGGACCTGAATTTGATGGACATCTTGTAGACTTTGATCAGGCTATGCGTCGTCAGAGAATGTATAAAACAGAAGAGGGCAGAGCAATGCTTAAGCTTGAAGAAGGAGATACACATCACGGTGGATGTGGTCAGTGTAACGGCTAAAAAACATCTGTAGAAAAACATAGAGATAGAGTTGTAGAGAAAGGAAAAAATCATGGAAGTTGATGTTATGAAGAGAATTCCTGTTCGTGAGCAGGAACCAAAAGTTCGTGCAACGAATTTTAAGGAAGTTTGTTTAGGATATGACAAAGAGGAAGCAACAGCAGAAGCAACACGTTGTCTTCAGTGCAAGAATCCACAGTGTGTAAAGGGATGTCCTGTAAATATAAATATACCTGGATTTATCAGCGAACTTGTAAAAGGAAATGTTGAGGGAGCTTATCATGTAATCAGCGAATATTCAGCACTTCCGGCTGTATGTGGTCGTGTATGTCCACAGGAGAGCCAGTGTGAGTCAAAATGTATCCGCGGAATCAAAGGTGATGCTGTATCTATCGGTAAACTTGAGAGATATGTTGCTGATACAGCAAGAGAAGAGGGGATCAAACCTGCAAAGGCTGACAGCTTAAACGGAAAGAAAGTTGCAGTTATTGGTTCAGGTCCCGCAGGACTTACATGTGCAGGGGACCTTGCAAAACTTGGATATGATGTGACAATATTTGAGGCACTTCATAAGGCAGGCGGAGTATTATCTTATGGTATTCCTGAGTTCCGTCTTCCAAAGAGCAAAGTTGTAGATAAGGAAGTTGAGAACGTAAAATCACTTGGAGTAAAGATTGAGACAGACGTTGTAGTAGGAAAAGCTGTTACAATTGATGAACTCTTAAATGACGAAGGTTTTGATGCAGTATTCGTTGGTTCAGGAGCAGGTCTTCCAAGATTTATGGGTATTCCGGGAGAGGATGCAAACGGTGTATTCTCAGCAAATGAGTACCTTACAAGAAGCAATCTTATGAAAGCTTTTGATGAAAATTATGATACTCCAATCATTCCGGGAAATAAAGTTGCTGTAGTCGGTGGTGGAAACGTTGCAATGGATGCAGCCAGAACAGCACTTCGTCTCGGCGCAGATGTACATATTGTATATCGTCGTAGTGAGGCAGAGCTTCCAGCCAGAGTTGAAGAGGTACATCATGCAAAAGAAGAGGGAATCAATTTTGAACTTCTTACAAATCCTGTAGAAATTCTTGAGGACGAAGATGGAAATGTTAAGGGAATGAAGTGCATCCGCATGGAACTTGGAGAGCCTGATGAATCAGGAAGAAGAAGACCTGTAGAGATTGAGGGTTCTGAGTTTGTACTTGATGTTGACACCGTTATTATGTCACTCGGAACAAGTCCTAACCCACTTATCTCATCAACAACAAAGGGACTTGAAATCAACAAGAGAAAATGTATCGTTGCTGAGGAAGAGACAGGAAAGACATCTAAGGCAGCTGTATATGCAGGCGGAGACGCTGTTACGGGAGCAGCTACGGTTATTCTTGCAATGGGTGCAGGTAAGGCAGCAGCTAAGGGAATTCATGAATTTTTAAGTAAATAATAAGTGCATTTAATATATGCATATTGAGCAGACAGACTTTGAAATATTTTCATATGAAAATTAAAAAGTCTGTCTGTTTTTTTGATTAAGTACATTGATAAAAGAAGCAGTATTTTCATAAAAATATTAAAAAAGTTCACAAACAACGATAAACAGGGGGATTGAGACAGTTTATACCCCGAAAATATGTGAATTATGACCAAAAAAAATAAGTCAAATAATACAATATATACAAAAAATAATATTCTATAAAAATATATAATGTCGAAAAGTTAAAAGAATCGGTGTGATATTTAGATATTCTCAATATTGTTCTAAAGTTAATGCTTTGTTACCATATATTCAGAAAATCTCTTAGTTCTGAGGTATCTAATTGTTCTAAAAAATCTGTGAGATTTTAGTACAAGATAAATATCAGTGAGAAAATTCTACATAAAATAAAAATCAATTTAGCAGTAAATTACCCGTAAAATCATAAAGTTTTCAAAAAAATTCCCATCTTTTTATTGAGAGTAAACAAAGAGAGTAAAAAAAATGAGAAAGGAGACATACATAAATTTATACAGTTTAAGATGAGAACAACAGGTAGGATTTGACACGGAACAGGAGATTTTCAATAGGAAGAAATGGAGGAAAAAGATGAAATATTTTGAGTTTATTGATGAAATGGCAAAAAGAGTAAAAATGTGCTTTGATAAGGAGGTATCAGTAGAAGTTCACAAGGTCGTAAAAAATAATTCGATGGAATATGACTCGCTTATAATTAATGAGCCGGGGAGAAATGTTACTCCTAATTTTTATTTGCAGGGCATGTACAGCAGATATGTTGACGGTATCGGATTAGACAGTCTTGTGTCAGAGATAGTACAAAAATATGAAAGTGCATATGACAGTGAAAAATATGAAAATTTGTCATTAGATTATGCTGACTGTCAGGAGAAAATAGTAATGAGGCTTATATCGTTTGAAAAGAATAAAAAGATGCTTGAGGAGACGCCGTATATCCCTTTTCTTGATATGGCAGTAGTATTTTATTTTCTGGCAGATAATGATCAGAATGGTATTGCATCCATAAGAATAACAAATGAAATTATGAATGATTGGAAAACGGATGTTAAGGAACTATATACTCTTGCTTCGGATAATTCAAAAAGAATTTTTGAAGAAAAAGTTATGCCGATGAGCAAAATGTTTGAAGAGTTTAATATTGATATCAGTAAAATACGTTCTGAAAAGGCCAATCAAATTTATGAAGAACGCAGTGAACCGTATGTTGTTACAAACAATATAGGTATAAATGGGGCAAGCGTAATATTATATCCTGATATGCTGAGGGAGATAGCGGCAAAATTAGGCGGAGACTTTTATGTTCTTCCGAGCAGCATTCATGAGGTTCTTGTAGTATCGGCAAGTGAAGATGTCGATGAAAAGAGCCTAAAAAAGATGGTGGAAGATATTAACAGGAATTATCTTCTGCCAGATGAATATTTGTCAGACAATGTGTACAAATACAATTTAATATACAATTCATTGGAGATGATAGCATAATAACCAGAGAAAACAAAAAGGAGAAAAATATGGAGAGAATAAAAAAGATAATAAAGAATCTGTTTTTTGCCGTTATGTTGCTGGCGATAACAATATCAGACGGTTCATTTGCAAACATAAAAAAGGTAAAGGCTGCCGAAACGCAGACTCATCAATATCTTGTAGTTATAAACAAGCCACATGTACTGCAAGGGGGACTGGAGGGACTGATTGACGGTCTGGCATCAAGCAACAGTGGGATAAAAAAGATTGATGACAGTTCGTATCTGCAGGTGGATATGTTGAGTACAACAGATTTTGCGGCACAATATAAGTCAATTGTCGGTGCTATAGACAGTTCAACTGTATACAGAAATGGTTATCATATAAAATCAAGTGTGGCATGTGGACCGGGTATTACAAGCAGAGCAGAAGAAGTGCCGCTTGATACTGCAAAAAGCATGATATTTGGTGATAGCAGCAGTCATAGAGCACTTTTTATCAGGTGGGAATGTGACCATATAACTGATTCATCAAAGTGGGCATTGACATCGGCTGCCACATGTCAGCATGGAAATGAGTATGCTTGTTTGACATGTGGTGCGACAAAATCGGAGACTTATAAGATAGCACATGACTATTCGATTAGATATAATGCGGCTACATGTGCTGAGTTGGTTGTTTATAAGTGTACAATGTGCAACAGTACAATAACTACAGGAGAATACGGTGCACATAACTGGGCTGAAAAAAAGGCTGCGACATGTACCAGCCGCAGGATTTTATATTGTAAAACATGTGGGAACACAAAAGAGGATGGAGATGTGACAGCACATAAATATGTTTCGGATAAAGTTGTTGCACCTACAGCGGTTTCAAAGGGATATACGAGACATTCATGTGTATGCGGTGCGTATTATGATGATAAATTTACATATAAGATTGAGTATGATGCTAATGGTGGTGTTGGGAATATAGGAAGCCAGATCGTAAATTATGATTCAAATGAAGTTTTAAAACAGAATACCTTTGCAAAAGAAGGTTGTTATTTTACAGGCTGGAATACAAAAGAAGACGGAACGGGAACAAGTTATAAAGACGGACAGGCAGTAAAAAATATCTCAACATCGACAGTGAGATTATATGCACAATGGAAAAAGTGTAAGTACATTGTTACATGTGTTGACTGTTATGAAGACGGAAGTGTAATTGACAGTATCAATAATAACAAAACAATGGAGGTTGAAAGCGGTGAGATGGTTTCAGGTGAAAATTTTGGAAAAGATGATGCATTAGGTGCATATTATCCGGGATTACGTTATTTATACAGTGATGCTGCTATAACCGTTTCGGGGGCTGTTAGTGTAAAGAGATATTTTAAAAATTTTAAAAAATACGGATTGACGGAAGCCGTAATCGCAGGAGATACGTTGGAAAAAGTGTCGGGAAAATCAGAGGATATAATAATTCCTGATGAAATCAAAGTAATAGGGGAAGGAGCTTTTGAGGGAAATACTGATGTTAAAACAGTAGAAATAAAAAACGGAACCTTGACAAAAATAGGAGATAAAGCATTTGAAAACTGTACAGGTTTGAAAAAGATAATTCTGCCATATTCGGTAAAAAGTATTGGAAAGGACGCTTTTAAAGGTTGCACTTCTTTGGAGATGATAGAAATTAAAAATCCGGAATGCAAAATTGATGAGTCATATGACACAATTCCGGAAAAGACGAAAATAAGAGGGTTTTCAGGGTCTTCGGCTCAGACATATTCAAAGAAAAATCATAAAGCTTTTGAGAATATAACAATTATTTATGATGATTTCTTTTGTGATGAGATATATCTGAACAAGTTCTCAATACCAGATGATGTTGAGACAATAGGTGACAATGCATTCAAAGAATGTGGCAATCTGAAGGAAATAAATCTCGGAAAGATAAAATCAATAGGAAAAAGTGCATTTGAGAACTGTGTATCGTTAGAGTATGGTAGGGATTTTTCAAAAAAACAGACAGGAGTCTTAATAATACCTGCTTCAGTGAAAAAAATCGGAGAGAGAGCCTTTTTTAATGATAAAAAGATAGCTCAAATGAAATTTGAGGGAAAGGATACAAATATTGAAGATAAGACGGCAATAGATGAAAATACTTTTATAGGATGCTATGCGGGAAGTCCGGTATATGATTTTGCAAAAGAAAACGGATATAAAATTGTTTTACTTGTCGGATTTGATGATGAAACAAAATTAGAGATAACAGGAGATTATAAGAACAATACTGAGATAAAAGCAGTCATAATCGGAGATGAGATAAATAAGATAGACGAGTTTGCATTTGCAGGCTGCACAGGATTAGAGTATGTAGGAATTACGTCAGAAAATAGCATAATAAAAGAAATAAAAATAGGCAATTCGGCATTTTTAAACTGCAGTATGCTTGAAAAGTTTGAATGCGATGAAAATATTGAAATTTCTGTGATTGAAGATAATTCGTTTTCAGGTTGTGACAATCTAAAAGAACTTGTCATCGGTAATCCTAATTGTGTTATATCAGATAAGGAAAAGACAATCAGTGATAACACTGAGATAAAAGGATGGAGCAATTCAACGGTAAGAACATATTGTGAGAAAAATAATAAGAAGTTTGGTCAGATAGGTATTTCATATATTATAGGTTTTAATAAACAAGGTGGAGCTGGAGGTGAAGAATTAATATATGCGTATCCGGGAATGAATATGCCGGCTGTAATTTCACCTGAAAAGGCAGGGTATGTCTTTAAGGGATATTATAACGGAGACAGGCAGTATTATAATGCATCGGGAGAGTTTGTTTTAGGGGAAGAATTAAAAACAGAAGAGGATATGATTGGTGACAAAGCTCTTGAAGCAGTATGGAGTGCAGAAAAATACAATGTTTTATTTGATGCAAACGGGGCCAAAGGAAATATGAGTATGTTAAAAGATGTTGAGTATGACAGCGAATTTTTGGCACCGGACAGTGAGTTTATGATGGAGGGATATCATTTTACCGGATGGAGTGTCTCAGAAAATGGACAGGCTGGCATTTACAAAGCCGGAGATAAAATAAAAAATCTCACTCAGAATGGAGGACAGACTGTAAAACTTTATGCACAGTGGGATGAAAATTCTTATAGTATAGAATATAATTTGAACGGCGGTGTAGGAAAAATACCTGAAAGTGTATCTGTATTATATAATGACAATTACATTATACCTGAAAATCAGGGAACAAAGGAATATTATGTATTTGCGGGATGGAATACAAGATATGACGGAAGAGGAGAAAGTTTTAGTGCAGGGCAGCATGTAAAACAGCTTTCTGAAATACAGGATGAAAAGATAATACTTTATGCACAGTGGAAACCTGTTATGTATAATATTTATTTAAATCCTGACGGCGGAGAATTATCATACAGTGAAAATTCATTGCAGTATAATTGCGAAACGGAAGATTTTGAAATAAAAGAACCAAAGAAACATGGGTACGAATTTATCGGATGGAGTGAAGCTGGTAGTGATAAATTAAGTAAAAAGGTCATAATAAAGAAAGGCTCACACGGTGATATAAAATTAAATGCCAACTATAAACCGGCAGAATACAGTGTCAAATTTGAGACAAACGGAGGTGCTTTTAAAGACAATTCTAAAGTGGTAAAAACATATAAATTTGGAGATAATATCAATCTGCCTACAGATGTAGAAAGACAGAATTATATTTTTAAGGGCTGGAGTATATATCAAAATTCAAATAATGCAGATGTTACAAGAATTATTTCAAATGATACGGGAGATAAGATTTTTTATGCTGTATGGGTTCCAGCAAGTTATAATATTACTTATGTAACAGATGGCGGAAGTATAGAAGATGCACAAAAAGCAACAGCGTATTTATACGGAACAGGTACAAGACTTCCGGAGAATGTAACAAAAAAGGGATATAGTTTTGCGGGCTGGTATCTGAATGAGAAGTGCACAGGGCAAATGGTAACGACAATTACTGCAAGTGATACCGGGGATAAGAAGTTTTATGCAAAATGGCTGCCTGATGAAAAAAATGATTTTAACACACCTGTACCGACTGAAAGCAGCCAACCGGAGCAGAGTATGACACCATTGGAGAGTAATAAGCCACAGGAAAGCTTAGCACCGGATATGGATAATGAACAGGGAGGGACAATATCGCCAAGTCCTACAGTAAGCAATGAACCGGTGACTAGTCAGGAACCAGGACAATCAACAAATGAACCGTTTGACATAACAACATCCAGACCACATCAATCGCAGGGGACAGGTAAAGGAGAGAATAAAAATAATAGCACAAATAAATCCAAGAGTATTTTTAAGTACAGTAACTACAATAAGAAAAGAAAAACAGTTACACTAAAGAGAGTACGCAATAAAAAGATTAAAAAAGCTGTAGTTCCTGCTACTGTAAAATACAAGGGCACAAAATATAAAATTACGGTTATTTCTTCAGGCGCATTTAAAAACTGTAAAAAAATCAAAAATGTTACTATAGGAAAAAATGTAAAATTAATAGGCAAAAATTGTTTCCAAAATTGCCATAAATTGAAAAAGATAACCGTAAAATCAAAGATTTTGCGAAAGACAGGTAAAAACTCATTAAAGAAAACAAACAGAAAACTTAAAATAGTATGTAATAAGAAAAAAATAAAGAAATACAGAAAAATATTTAAAAATAAGGGAAATAAAACATACAGAGTAATAAAAAAATAATAAATTGGGATAATAAAAAAACGCACTCGAAGAGATTCGAACCCTCGACACACAGCTCCGGAGGCTGTTGCTCTATCCACTGAGCTACGAGTGCGTATAAATACAATTCATTATTCTAGCATACCGCATTGTTATTGTAAAGTGATTAGCGATGATTTGGTCAGCATTTGGTCATATATAATTGTTTGAGGGGTATGGTTAATGCATGGGGTGTGGATGACAATTATTCAGCTAACTTTACAATAACTTTGTGTTGTGCTAAAATTATACTTTATGAAATGTAGGCATAAAGCTGTAAATTAGAAAAGAGAATTTTATGATTAAGTATAGAAAAATGATTGTTTTTTTTATCATAGGTGTACTGTTGATTGGAAGCGGTGCCATATATACGATATTGTCTGCTATGGGAACGGATGTACAAGAAGAGGTGTCAGACAAAACTAAAACATCTGTAAAAAAAACACAGCAGGATGTGTCAGAGACTTATGTAAATGAACAGATAGAAAGCCTTATAAGTGGGTATTTAAATGCTAAACTTGCGGATGATATTTCTGCAATAAATACATATGTAAATGATTCTGAATTTATTGACGAAAAAAAAATTCTGAAACAAAATCAGTATGTGGAATCATACAGCAATATAAAGTGTATAATAAAAGAATGTAAAAAAAAGGATACATACAGAGTTTATGCATATTACGATATGAAACTGTTCGATATAGAACAGCAGCTGCCGTCATTAGCGTCATATTATGTTATCAGGCAGGATGGAGATTATAAGATTTTTTTGGGAAAGATTGGCAGCAGTTTACAGAAACAGATTCAAAATATGGATAAAAGTGAAGAAATAGTTTTATTGAAGGATTCTGTTCAAAAGCGGATGAAAGATATTATAGCCAAGGATGAGCAGGTCAGATTGTTTTTAGAGGGATTAAAAAGTGCAGGATACTGAAAGGCATGGTGATATATATGGATGAAAAAACAAGTACAAACGGAGTGCGGATAAATAAATATCTTAGTGAAGCAGGTGTTTGTTCAAGACGTGAAGCAGACAGAATGGTTGAACAGGGAAGAGTATGTATTGACGGTGTCGTTGCAGTATCAGGCGCAAAAGTTTTTGAAGGACAGGATGTAACGCTTGATGGAAAGAATGTCAGAAAAGAGGAAGAGGAGATATATCTGGCATTTTATAAACCGAAAGGAATAGTTTGTACTACGGCAACAGAAGAAAACGGTGAGAAAATTAAAAATGTTGTCGAGTATATAAATTATGATAAGAGAATATATCCGGTTGGCAGATTGGATCAGGCATCAGAGGGACTTTTGCTCATGACAAATCAGGGTGAAATAATGGAAAAAATATTAAGAAGCCGATATGGACATGAAAAAGAATATTTTGTTAAAGTAGATCACAATATAACAGATGAATTTTTGAAAAAAATGGGAGAGGGAGTACCTATACTTGATACAGTGACAAAGCCATGCAAAGTATGGAGAGAAGACGATAAAAGCTTTCATATAATACTCACTCAGGGATTAAACAGACAGATAAGACGAATGTGTGAATATTTTGGGTACAGAGTTGTGCATCTCAGACGAGACAGGATAATGAACATAACTCTTGCCGGATTAAAAAAAGGTCGGTATCGTAAGCTGACATTAAAAGAAATATCGGAATTGAAAAGAATGTTGTAAAAGTTTACTGGTAAGATATTTGGCAGTTTAATTATTCGTTGCACCGGAGTAAGAATAACAATATTTTTGATTAATATTATGGAGGAAATGATGTATGGCAGATATCGGCAGGATGAAAGAACTTATTGATATATTAAACAGGGCATCAGCTGTTTATTATCAGGGTAAAGACGAGATAATGAGCAATTTTGAGTATGATAAATTGTATGATGAGCTTGTATCTCTTGAAAAAGAGAGTGGACTGGTACTTGCAGGAAGTCCGACGCAGAAAGTTGGATATGAGATTTTGAGTGAACTCCCAAAACAGACTCATCCGTCTCCGATGCTTTCTTTAGATAAGACCAAACAGGTCAACGAGCTTGAAAGCTGGCTTGGAGACAAAGAGGGGCTTTTATCGTGGAAGATGGACGGATTGACAGTAGTGCTCACCTATGAAAACGGACAGCTTTTAAATGCTGTGACAAGAGGGAACGGCGTAGTTGGAGAGGTTATCACCAACAATGCTAAAGTATTTAAAAAATTACCAATCAGTATACCGTTTAAAGGACATATGGTATTAAGGGGTGAAGCTGTAATCACATATTCCGAATTTGAAAAAATAAATGCGTCACTTTCTGAGGAAGAACAATATAAAAATCCACGTAACCTATGCAGCGGTTCTGTCAGACAGTTGAACAATGAGATAACAGCAAAGAGAAATGTTGAGTTATACGCATTTACGCTTGTTGAGGCAGAGGGTGTAGATTTTGAAAATTCTCAGAAAAATAAGATGGAGTTTATGCGAAAGCAAGGCTTTCAGGTAGTTGAATATAAGCTTGTTACAAGAGAAAACATAGCTAAAACAGTTGAGTGGTTTTCAGATAAAGTCAAGACAAATGATTTCCCGTCAGATGGACTTGTTTTATTATATGATGATATAGAATATGGAGATTCACTGGGTTCAACGGCAAAATTTCCAAGAAATGCCATTGCATTTAAATGGGCAGATGAAGTGGCAAAAACAAGACTTTTGGAAATGGAATGGAGTGCATCAAGAACAGGGCTTATAAATCCGGTTGCAATCTTTGAGCCGGTTGAACTTGAAGGCACAACAGTAAGCAGAGCGAGTGTGCACAATATTAGTATCGTCAGGGAATTAAAGCTTGGAATCGGGGATGAAATTGAGGTTTATAAGGCGAACATGATAATACCTCAGATAGCCAAAAATCTTACGGAAAGTGGTAGTCTTGAAATACCGGATAAATGTCCTGTATGTGGAGAAAAGACAGTTATTCACAAAGAAAATGATGTAGAAGTTTTATTCTGCGAAAATCCCGATTGTCTGGCAAAGAAAATAAAATCAATTTCTTTGTTTGTGAGCAGAGATGCGATGAATATAGACGGAATGTCAGAGGCAACGATTGAAAAATTTATAGCAAGAGGTTTCCTTCATGAACTTGCTGATTTATTTAAACTTGAGCGATATAAAGATGAAATTATATCAATGGAAGGCTTTGGAGAAAAGTCCTATGAAAAGCTTATAAAGGCAGCAGATGCAGCGAAGGTGACAACTACGGCAAAGTTTATATACAGTCTTGGTATTTCAGGTATAGGTCTTTCAAATGCTAAGATGATATGCAAAGCATTTGATAATGATTTTGATAAGATAAGAAAAGTTTCAAGGGAAGAACTTATTGAGATTGATGGAGTCGGAGAAGTATTAGCTGACTCATTTGTGCGCTTTTTTGAAAAAGAGAATAACAATCATGTAGTCGATGATTTGCTTAAAATCATTAAAATAGAAGATAGTGAGTCATCTGTTCAAAATGATATGGAAGGAATGAATTTCGTTATAACAGGCTCAGTTAACCATTTTTCAAATAGAGGTGCGGTAAAAGAGCTTGTGGAGAGCAGAGGTGGAAAAGTTACGGGCAGTGTGACATCAAAAACAAAATACCTTATAAATAATGACAGCACAAGTAATTCATCAAAAAATAAAAAAGCAAAAGAGCTAGGAGTGCAGATAATAACAGAAGATGAATTTATTGATATGTTTTCTGTTAAATTGTAGTATAATAGTTACCGTTCACACTGGTACAACAAATAATTGATATATTGAATAGCTATTAAAAAATAATGGGACAGAATATAAAGAATATATAATACAGGAAAGGGGCGTTAAATATGCCAATTAAAGTTCAAAACAATCTTCCGGCAAAGAAGATAATGGAAAAGGAAAATATATTTATGATGGACGAGACAAGGGCGGTATCTCAGGATATAAGACCTTTGTACATTGCAGTTTTGAATTTAATGCCGCTAAAAGAAGAAACAGAGGTGCAGCTTCTTAGAAGTCTTTCAAATACACCGCTTCAGATAGAGATAACTTTTTTGACAACAGCAACATATATTGGAACAAATACACCGGCAAGTCATTTAAATGAGTTTTACAAAACATTTGAGGATGTAAAAGACAAAAAATTTGATGGCTTGATAATTACCGGAGCACCTATTGAACATATGGAATATGAGGATGTTCAGTATTGGGATGAGCTTACAAAGATAATGGATTGGTCAAATACAAATGTTACCTCGACACTTCACATATGCTGGGGAGCACAGGCAGGACTTTATTATCATTTTGGAATACACAAATATATGCTGCCAAAGAAAAAATTCGGAATATATGAACACAATGTACATCACAGAAAAGAGCCTTTGTTACGAGGATTTGATGATGTGTTTTATGCACCGCACTCACGACATACAGGTGTCAGTCATGATGAGATAGCAGCATGTGAAGATTTGACGGTACTCGCTGAATCAGAGGAAGCGGGAGAACTTATTTTATTATCTCATGATGGCAGAAAAGTATTTGTTCTTGGTCATCTTGAGTACGATAGAATGACACTTGATTCAGAATATAAAAGGGACAGGGCAAAAGGACTTGCTATTGATGTTCCTGAGAATTACTATCCAAATGATGACCCGGAGCAGAGACCAAAGCTTCGGTGGAGAGGAGCTGCAAACGCATTATTTAGCAATTGGCTTAATTATTACGTTTATCAGAATACACCTTATTCGTGGGATTAGAAACCGAGAAAACAGCGCAAAATAAGTTTTTTGTCAAAATGTTAAAAATTATAAAATTCCACGAAATTATATATATTTCAATGGGTAATTGGTGTAAAAGTGGCGTAAATAAAAATTAGTGGCGTAAATGACAAAAGACAATAAAATAAAGCTATTGTATGGTGCAAATATGAGAAGAATGTGGAAATATTCTTCTCTTTTTATATGTGAAAATAAAATTACAAAAAAGGAGAGTGAATTGTATGACGAAGATTTAAGAGAGCGATTACTCTCACGGGAACAAATACAAAAATTAGACTTAGTAACTCAAACAATATTGTTTACAATGCAAAGTATTATGACAAAGAAATTAGTAGTAGGTTTTATGTTTGGCTGGATACTTATTCCGGTTGCAGTACTTAAATTATTATTTTTCAGAAGATAAGCAATAAGAAAAAACATCAAAAAGGGGAAGTATATGGAAGAAGATGAAATTAAATTTTGTCCTAAATGTGGAAAATCATTAAATTCCGGACAGCACTTTTGTAGTGGATGTGGCTGGAAAGTTGAAAATGTAACTCAGGGTTATGCAAAGTATCAATCAAATACAGTAGAGACAAATAGAAAGTACAATTTATGGCTTGCCGCAAAAGTGATTATGGTATGTTTTCTGGTAATAATTGCTGTACTTGCCACGTATAACAGATATTTAAAAAAAAATACAAAAACACTTGATTCTTCAACTTATATAAACATGGCAAAAAAAGCACATTATGATAATTATGAAAATCTTAGCTATGAGCAGGTATTGTGGCAGTATTGTGATGGTGAAGACTGGAATTATTTTAGAGCTGACGATGACATATCGCAGGAGGCAATAGATGCCAGATGGGATGACAGTGATTCTTATATATTGCCGTATTCAGATGTAGAGAAATTGAAAAAGAGTGATGTGGAAAAACTAAATCTGAAAACGATTCAGTTTGCAATAAATGAGATATGCGCCAAAAATGGAAGAAAATTTCTTGATCATAAAAGTAATACAAAATATCCTGAATTGAAAGAATACTTTGAAAATAAAGACTGGTATACACTGTTATATGACTCTAAAAAGTTTTACAGTAATGTAAAAAAATATCTGAATGATATTGAATATTATAATTATGATTTGTTAGTAAGGGTAAGAAATCAGAAACAATAAAAATAGGCGTAAATATGAAGAAATTTATTCGTGAAAATATATTTACCAATATTTATTCGTGGATATTATTCATATTTACGCATGGCATGCAGCATGTCATTGATGATATTTAAATCTCTTTTAGAGCATTGTTTTAAAAGATTGATAGTGCTCAGAAGAAGTTTCGAGTCTTCGGAAGTGTCGAAAACAACATTATAATGAGAATGACAGCTTAACGATTAGCTGTACGGGATATACATTATCTCTTAAAGAGAACCAAGAGGAGGCGTGGCATGAAAATAAGTAGAAGTTACAGATTGCTAAGACTGTATACATGGCTTGAAGGGGTAAAATGTGTCAGTATGGCTCAGGCTGAAAGCGAATTTCATGTAGGAACAAGGACAATTCAAAGAGATATAGCAGATATAAGGGCTTTTTTGGCAGAAGAAAAGATGCAGAAAGGCTGTGACAGGACGGTTTTGTTTGATGTGGTAAAAGGAGGGTATGTGCTATGGCAGCAGTAAAAAAGTGTATTGCGGTGTGGGTTAAATAAGGTAACAATCTCTATTTAGACAAATAAAAGTATATTTAGAACCAGTATTGTTAGATAAGTGGCTTGGCTGTGTTAAAGCAGGTGATATAGTTACGGTTATAGGTGTGATGATTGCCTTTTGGTGATGATTGTCTTTACTTTGTTTAGTGGGAATGTTATCATAATCACATTAGAATGGATTCGTAAGTAAAAATGTGTTAGAGTTGTGTTGGAGGGATATTATGAAAAGAGTTATCAGTGTGGGAAATCAAAGTTTTGAAGCAATACGATCCGACAATAGATTTTATATAGATAAAACAAGATTTATAAAAGATTGGTGGGATATGGGAGATATTGTGACACTTATCACCCGTCCGCGCCGTTTTGGAAAAACATTAAATATGGATATGCTAAAGTGTTTTTTCTCAAATAAATATCACGGCAGAAATGATTTGTTCGATGGACTTGATATTTGGAATGACGAGAAGTATAGGAAATTACAAGGGACATATCCTGTGATATTTCTGAGTTTTGCGGGAATTAAAGGAAATACTTTTGAAATGGCACGCCAGCAGATATGTATAAAGATATTGGACTTATATGAAGAAAACGGATATTTGCTTGAGGGTGATATATTAAGTGAAAGTGAGAAAACCTTTTATAAAAGTGTCAGTATGAATATGTCTGATGCAATTATCAGTACATCGTTGAACAAACTTTGTACTTTTATGTATAAGTATTACGGAAAAAAAGTGATAATTCTTCTTGATGAATATGACACACCGATGCAGGAAGCATATGTAAATGGTTACTGGAATGAGCTTACAGCACTTACGAGGAGTCTGTTCAACTTTGCATTTAAGACAAATCCTTATCTTGAACGGGGTATAATGACTGGAATTACAAGGGTGTCAAAAGAAAGCATTTTTTCGGATTTAAATAATCTCGTTGTTGTTACAACAACATCAAATCAGTATACTACAGCATTTGGGTTTACTGAGGAAGAAGTATTTACTGCGCTTGACGAACAGGGAATGTCAGATGAGAAGGAGAAGGTAAAGGCGTGGTATGATGGATTTACGTTTGGAGACAAGAAAGATATTTATAATCCTTGGTCAATAACTAATTTTCTTGATGAAAAAAAATATAAGCTTTATTGGGCGGACTCAAGTTCCAATGCGCTTGTGAATAAATTAATAAGGACGGCTCCCGGAGAAATAAAAGAACAGATGGAAAGACTTATTTCCGGAGAAAGTATAGAAACATACATTGACGAGCAGATAGTGTTTGACCAGCTTGATATGGACGAAAATGCAGTATGGAGTCTGTTGCTTGCAAGCGGTTATTTAAAAGTGGAATTTGTTAAAAGCGAGGACAACGCTGGAGAGACTTTGGACTTCCCGATATATTCACTCAGAATTACAAACAGGGAAGTAAGGAGCATGTTTGTAAAGATGTTCAAGGGATGGTTTAACAGATCATTATCTGCATACAACAATTTTATAAAAGCACTTCTTGTGGGTGATATTGAAAGCATGAATGAGTATATGAATGATGTGGCGTTAAACACATTTAGTTTATTCGATGCAGGGAAAAAAGTATCTGAAAAAAGGGCACCTGAAAATTTTTATCACGGCTTTGTGCTGGGGTTAATGGTAGACCAGGCAGATAATTATATTATAACTTCAAATAGAGAAAGTGGATTTGGAAGATATGATATAATGCTTGAGCCTATAGACAAAAATAATGAAAGTTTTCCTGGAGTTGTGATAGAGTTTAAGGTTTTTAATGCAAAGAAGGAAGATACTTTAGAGGAAACGGCTGAGAATGCATTGAGACAGATAAAAGAAAAAAACTATGATTCGGAACTTATAAAAAGGGGCGTGAGAAAAGAAAAAGTCAGATATTATGGTTTCGCATTTAAAGGCAAGGAAGTGCTGATTGTTCAGGGATAAAGATTAAAAGAAAAATATCATAATAAACACATTTGGTTTAATAAGAAAATCACTACTACAAAATACAACACACCATTTGTTATTATGTTTTAAACAAAGAGTTTAAAGCATGATATCGAATGGTGTGTTTTGTTGGATATATTTATACAGTGTGATATAACGAAAGTTTGCGGTAATACTCTTTGGAATATAAAATACACGCAATGAAAGATAGTGTCGTGAGTGCATTGTATAATTGAAGAAAAAGTGTGATGGAGGAATGAAGTTATGAAAATTAAAAAAATTATATGTGTTTTATTATCATTGATGTTGTTGCTAGAGGGTAGTCAGAGGCTAATCTGTGATAGAGCAAAGGCTCAGATAAACTATACAGGGTATTACTATAAACACACAAAGGATAAGGAATATGAGCAGGAGTATTCTATATATATGAAAAAGAAAAGTGCTTATAAAGGAAAAATACATCTTTCAAAACAAAGTACATATTTAAGAGGAGATGGTGATACGAGGGTGGTTTGTGACATAAGTATGACCATTTATAAAGTCGGAAAAAACAGTTATGAGGGTAAAAAAGGCAAAGCAAGTGTAAAGGTTAAAGTATATAAAAATAAGATTGTAATAAAACAAAAAGGTTATACAGAAGGAATGTATACAGACATGGGAGGAACATATAAGAGATTGAAAAATAAATAGATGTATGTATAAGTTCAAAAATGAAAATAGAACTTACACATATTGAAAATTCAGATAATGATTGAAAGTTTTGATAGCTGAAATAAAGAATGAAGGGAGTAAGATATTATGAAGATTAAAAAGATTATTTCAATAATTTTGACGGTTGCACTCTGCCTGACGGCTGTTCCAATTAAAGCAGATGCAAAAGAAGAGACGGTGAAAGAATTTACTGAGATATGGACTATTGAGGATTTGTATGGAATCAATAATAATCCGAAAGGTAATTACAGGCTGATGAATGATATTGACATATCGGCGCAAACAGCAAAAGGCGGTTCGTGGGATACGGGACATGGCTGGACACCTTTGAAAGAATTTAGCGATGAGTTTGACGGAAACGGTTATCGTATTAAAGGGATGAATATTTATGGAAATCCTGGAGAATATGTAGGATTGTTTGGCGGTATAGCTCGTGGCGGAAAAGTATATAATCTTGGAATGGTGGATGTAAATATTGGAAATTTGGACGAAAATGAATATTATGATAATGATATTGGAGCTATTGCAGGAGTAGTAGAGGGTGGTTCAATATCAAAGTGTTATTCGAGTGGAAAGATTGTGTGTCCAAATATTAATGAGGAGAATGATTGGCTTCATGCGGGAGGAATTGCAGGATATTTTTTATGGGCAGAAATTAGTGATTGCTATAATACTTTAAAAATTGACAATAGTGCAAATGCTGATAGAGTATTTAAAGACAGAATTTTTATTGGAGGAATTACGGGAGAGCTTAGAAGTAGTAGTAATACAATAGAACGTTGTTATAATGCCGGTGCAGTATCTGGATCAGCAATATGTGCTAGTGCTAGTGATTGGTCAGATACAGAAAATTCTAACTATTACCTGACAGGAAGTGCTGCAGACGGAGATGAGTATGCAAAGGCTCTTACTCCAACTCAGATGTCGATTAAAAATGTGTACACAGGCTTTGATTTTGAAAATACATGGGAGATTGATCCAAATTCTTCGTATAAATATCCTCAATTAAAAGGAAACCGTCAGCAACGTGTAGAGGGGATTTCTATTGAGTCGTTACCGGCTAAATTAAGTTATGCCCAATGGGAGGATATAGATACAGATGGTGGAACAGTTAAGATTACATATGAGGTCAGTTACGAAACGATTGTTCTGCTAACAAAAGATATGATTTCAGGTTAAATAATAATAAGAGTGATAATACAAATAATAAGAGTGACAATACAAATAATAAGGGTACCGATAAAAAAATAACTGTAGGAAAAGTCACTATAAAAAAAATAAGAAATGTAAAAGGCAGAAAAATTGAAATTCAATATAATAAGATAAACAAAGCAGATGGATATCAGATAAGATATTCATTAAAGTCTAATATGATGGGTTCAAGTAAGACAAAGACTACTACAAAGACAAAATATACTTTAACATCATTAAAGAAAAAGAAGAAATATTATATTCAGGTGAGAGCATTTGGTTATGATTCATCATATAAAAAAGTTTATGGTAAATGGAGTGCAAAGAAATCAGTAAAAATAAACAAGTGATAATTGTGATTTGAAAAATCTCACCATTTCAGGGATAGGAGATTACCTCCTATCCCTGATTACAATAATGTTTTAGCATAACACAAAGCAGAATTTCTGACACAAGAGATGCAAATATATAAGCTATCATTCCGTAGTCAGGAACAAAGAATATAAGTGACAAAATCTTTATAAGAGTGCAGATTACAGTTATGACAAAAGTCATATGAGGTTTGCCAAGTCCGTTTAATATACTGCTGTAAGTCATATTAAGATATAAGAACGGACACAAAAAGGACAGTATTGTGAGGTATCTGCCGGCAAGTTCATTGTGAAAGAAAAGATTTGCACAGGTATTTCCGAAAAGCAGGAAGAAAACAGTTGCAGACATTCCTGTTACAAGACAAAAATAGGAAGTTCGTCGGATGAGTTTTTTTATCTGCTTTTTGTTTCCTGATGAGTGTGCTTTTGAAACTGCCGGAAGAAGCATGGTGGATATTGCCATTGTAATTGTAGCCGGAAAAAGTATAAACGGCATAGCCATTCCTGAGTATATACCATATACACTTAGGGCTTCGTTCGTTGTATAACCGTATTTTACAAGTGCGGCAGGTATAAATATGGATTCTACACTATGTAAAAGTGAGATTGTCAGTTTTATTGACATAAGTGAAATAAATACGGGAAAGAGAACTTTAAAACTTTCACTAAAAGAAACCTTATTTTTTCTTTTTGTGAGGGTTTTATTTTTAAGAGTTTTATTTTTAAGTGAATATATATTGTAAATAAAACCGAAAAATTCACCTACAGTCAGTCCGTATACAGCTATCTGACAGCAGATTTCTTTATCAGAGAAAAATCCCTGTACGATAAACACAAACAAAATTCGTGTGAATTGCTCGATAATTCCGGCAATAGCGGGTGGTTTTGCATTTTCGAGTCCATATTGAAAACCGCATATACATGCTGATACACTGCAAAATGGAAAAAGGTATGTTAATAGTTTAAGATATATGTCACAATCGGGGACCATAAGAATATGGCAGGCTATCCAGTTTGAATTTAAATTGATAATAGCAGATAAGGATAATGCCAGTGTAAGGCTTATGATTATGCCTGTTAAAAGAATATTGTTTGAGGTTAGGTTGTTTTTTCGTTTAAGATGCTTGCTGGTTTTGTCGTCAACAGATGTATCCGGTCTGCCTGAAAATGTGGCTGTAACTTGTGATATTGCACTTTGCATGCCGGCACCATATATTGTAAAGCAGAGTACATATATTGGAAATATAAGTTGATATGTGCCAAGAAGTTTTTCACCGAGTATATCAGCAAGATATATTCTGTATATAAATCCTATTATGCGTGAAAGAATGCTTGCAGCTGAAAGTATGAGAGTTCCTTTTATGATATTGCTATTGAGTCTGTTTTTTATAAATTTTTCTGTTTTTACGGCTGAGTTCATAAAGATTCCTCGCTTCTGAATGTTCAAACCTATTAATTTATTTTATTAAGTCACAGATAAAAATATGATGAATATATTGATTTTAAATATGGGGCGGAGGCGTGGTATGATATATCTTGACCATGCGGCAACTACATCTGTCTGTCCACAGGCGGTTGCTGAGATGAAGAAATGTCTGGAAATATATTATGGAAATCCATCAGGGGCATATGAGTTTGCGCAGCAGTGTAAGGAAAAGATAGAGATTGCCAGAAAACAGGTGGCAAAGAGTATAAATGCATCTAAAGATGAAATTTATTTTACAAGCGGTGGTACGGAAAGTGACAATTGGGCATTATTTGGAACAGTTGAAGCCTGCAGGTATAAGGGAAGAAGAGGCAGGCATATTATAACAAGCTGCATTGAACATCATGCAATTCTCAATTCATGTAAGGCATTAGAAAAGCAGGGTTACAGGGTGACATATCTCCCGGTTGATGAGAGAGGGATTATCTCATTGAGGGAGCTTGAAAGAGCAATAAGAAATGACACTATACTTATATCGATAATGTATGCCAATAATGAAATCGGAACGATACAGCCGATAGATGAAATTGCGCAGATTGCAAAGAAGTATAACATTTATTTTCATACAGATGCGGTTCAGGCGTATATGCATGTACCTATTGATGTAAAAAAGAGTGGAATACATATGATGAGTGTGAGCTCACATAAGCTTTGCGGACCTAAGGGAACAGGGTTTCTTTATATAGCGGATGGATGTGATATAGAGAAATTTATTTACGGAGGAAAGCAGGAGCGTGATATGAGGGCAGGAACAGAAAATGTGCCGGGAATCGTAGGTATGGGTGCAGCGGTAAATGAGGGATTTAAAAATATGTACCAGAAAAATGTCAAGACAGCAAATGTAAGGGATTATTTTTTGTCGAGAATAGAGAATGAAATTGAGGATGTAAGATTAAATGGACCAAAACCGGGAAAAGAAAGACTTCCCGGAAACTTAAATGTAAGTTTTAAGGGGATTGAGGGAGAAACATTACTTGTTATACTTGACATGAACGGAATTTGTGCTTCAGCAGGTTCAGCCTGCAACACAGGGGAGCCGGGAATTTCTCATGTGATAGAGAGTATTGGTGTTCCAAAAGAATATGCCGATGGCACCATAAGATTTACTTTAGGAGAAGAAAATACCATAAGTGAAGTTGACCGTGTGATGGAAATTTTAAAAGATGCTGTAAGTGTTTTGAGGGAATGATAGCTGTTTCCGGTAAAACTTTAAAGGTCATAAAGTTTTACCGGACTTCAAAAATAAAACTATCACATTTTTATCATCTCTGCTTTTCTGCCTGTGAATTCACTATAATACCTGAAACCGCACTTTTTTAATATTTCAGTAACTTTTTCAAAATCGTAGGCGAGGTGTTTACATTCGTGTGCATCGGAGCCTATGGTGATTATCTCACCGCCAAGTTCATGATAAAGTTTTAATATTTTTTCGTGAGGGTTTGGATGTCCGAGTCCGTATTTGAACCCGGCGGTATTTATTTCGATACCTTTTCCGTTGTATATAAGTGTTTTCAGTATTTGTTCTATTATATCCATTGAATCTGAGGTGAGTCTGTTTATATAAGTGTCATCTGAAAGACCCTGCGATTTCAGTTGTTTCATTTTAGGAGTGTAGCGGATTATGTAATCAATATGACCATATACATCAAAGTCAGCACCGAGATTGACATTGTTTAAGGTGGTTTCATAGTAGCGTAAAATTCCGCTTTTTTCAGGAGTATCACTCCAAAACGTATCATAGTACGGGTCTATATTGTCTACAAGGTGTGTTGAACCGATGACAAAATCAAACGGATATTCTTCGGTAAGCGAAATACATTTGTCAAGGCAGTCTTTTTTTAGACCGAGTTCAATGCCCCTTCGGATTTTTATCCTGTCACCGTATTTTTCGCTCAGTCTTTTCATTTCCTCAAAATATGGCTCTATGTCGAGCAGAAACTCAGGTGTATCACCCTCGGATGGAAAATTATAATCCATATGGTCAGTAAAGCATATGGAAGAAAATTCTTTTTCAATAGCGTTTTTTAACATATCTTCCATAGGTGTGTCGCTGTCTGTTGAAAAATATGTGTGTACATGATTGTCGGAATGAATAATATCTGAAAACATTACTCAGTCACCTCCTTTATTCCTGTTATGTCTGTGCTAATAGTCATGGAATAATTTGTGTAGTAGACAACAAATCCGGGTTTGCTTCCATTTGGCTTTTTCACATGTTTTTTCTGTATATAGTCAATTTCAGCTTTGCCTTGTTCACATGCTTTTGAGTAGTGTGCGGCAAGTCGTGCAGCCTCTTCAAATGTGCGGTCAGGAAGTTCTTTACCCTCTGTTTTTACAATGACATGAGAGCCGGCACTTGCTTTTGCATGAAACCACCAGTCATTTCCAGTTGCGATTTTGAAAGTAAGTTCATCATTCTGATAATTGTTTTTTCCGACATACATATCAAAACCGTCTGATGATATATAGTGGAGAGGCTTGCTTTTTTCGCTGTTTTTGCTGCCTTTATTTTTTTCATGGTGTTTTTTGATATATCCGCATTCTGAAAGTTCACGCTTGATTGCAACAAGATCCGATTCCTGACGTGCTATGTCAAGGGAATTGCTTATTGATTCAAGATGTTCAATTTCTTCTTTTGTTTCGGCGATTTGTATGTTCAATGCTTCAAAAGTTCGTTTGAGTTTTGCATACTTATCAAAATATTTTTTTGCATTTTCAACTGCCGATTTTGTTTCGTCAAGCGGAATTGTTATCTCGTTTCCTGTATAATAATTTTCGCATGTGAGTGCTTTTTCTCCGCCTTTTAATTCGTAACCGTACGTTGTGAGAAGTTCTCCGTATACCTTGTATTTATCACGTTTTTCAGTGTCTTTTAACTGCTTGGTCTGTAAATCGTATTTTTTGTTGTTTCGTTCTAACAAAGTATTTGTTATTTTTCTAAGGTCGGCAGATTTCTGGTTTATTCTGCTCATCACCTCTTTTGTGGCATAGTAATCATAGAGCATATTACTTACGGAATCACAGCTTTTTAACGTATATGCGTCGTCCTTTTGGTACATTGTGAGTTCGAGACTTGTAAATTCGGCAGGCATATTGTTTTTAAATGCGATAACCGGGGCAAATTTTTTTTCAGAAATATCATTCATCATTTCAGAAAAGTTTCTATATAAATGAAGTTTTTCCATGTCACTTAATTCAAGCGCATTATTTTTATCAGAAAGCGATGCCCTGTATATCAGTTCATTTGCCATAAGCGGGCTGAAACCTGTTATTGAAGTATAAATTGCTTTTGCAAGCGGCAGCGGCTTAGAGAGTACATTATCCGTAAATTCGCTTTCTGTAATGGCAAATGGATTATATTTGTGTTGTGTATCAGGTATAAAATATTCTCTTCCCGGGAGGACTTCCCTTACAGAACTTACAAGAAGTGATATATGTTTGATGCTGTCGATTATTTTATTGCTGTCATCACAGAAAATTATATTGCTGTGTTTACCCATAAGTTCTACATAAAGATATTTTTTGCAGAGGTCGCCCATCTCGTTTAAATGTTCAAGTTCAAAACGGATAACTCTTTCAAGACCGATTTGTGATATAGAGACTATGCTGCAATTGTTCAGATGCTTTCTTAATACCATGCAGAACGTCGGTGCCGTAAGAGGCGATGTTTTATTTGTATCTGTAAGGTAGATAAGAGGCAGACTTGGGTTTACTGATATAGTGAGTCTTTTTGTGCTTCTTGCCGTTTTGCCGTTTTCGTCTGTTTTACTCTGTTTTATCGTAAGTAACAGTTCGTCTTTTTCAGGCTGGGCAATTTTTGTGATGCGTCCGCCTGTTATATTTGTATCAAGTTCATTGACAAGACTTGATATAACAATTCCATCAAGTGCCATATAAATAACCTCGTTTCTTTTTAAATAGGATAAATAATATTTTAAACAAAATGGACATATTATTCAAGAACATCTTTGTTTATGGTGATTTTATAACATTACGCAAGGGGTAAAATATCTTTTGATTCCAATAGAAACAGTTCAGCCATAAAAAATATCTGTTGTAAATTTTTCCAAATTGTGTTACTGTATATTGCGGTTTTTTTGAAATGAAACAGAGGGGATGCTAAAAATTAGTGAATAGGGAAAAGGTGAAATATTTTGTTGAGATTTATTTATGTGATAGCAGGTAATTTATATAGAGCATGGATGATTCCAAAAATGGGGTATTATTCGAGACATCCTGAGAAATATTCTGAACGGTTTCGCTATGAATACGACAGATATGCCATAAATCTTATGAAAAAGACAGGGCGAATTACAACAGAAGGATTCGGAATGGAAAATCTTCCGAAAGATGGAGGATATGTCATGTTTTCAAATCATCAGGGCAAATATGATGCACTTGGAATTATGCATACACATGATACCCCATGTTCTGTTGTGATGGATGATGCGAGAAGCCACGGACCTCTGGTGAAGCAGTTTATAGATCTGGTTGAAGGCAAGAGACTTAAACTTGACAATTTAAAACAGGCGGCAGGCATAATAAAAGAAGTTACAGAGGAAGTGAAAAAGGGACGTAAGTTTATAATTTTTCCGTCCGGCGGTTATGAGCATAGGAATGGAAATTATGTTGATGAATTTAAGCCCGGTGCATTTAAAAGCGCAATGAGGGCGAAAGCCCCCATTGTTCCGGTTGCAATAGTTGACTCGTGGAAAGTTTTCGATTTATGGAGTTTAAGAAAGGTAAAGACAGAAGTTTTTTATTTAAAACCAATGTTTTACGATGAGTATAAGGATAAAAAATCAGTAGAGATATCTTCTATAGTATATAACAGGATATGTTCAGCAGTTGACTTTGCACAAAAAGGAGAGTTTGATAAGGCATTGCTGCAGTAATCCGTGGTATTGTTTGGGGGCAAAATATTTTTTGTCCACCAACATAATGTTATAATGGAATAACGCATAACATTCTTATGAGAATTTTCCTTATATAGCCAGGGGTTACGGCATCTATATCATGTTCGGCTTTTAATGGGGTTTGACGATATAGTTTATTGTTTACGTACAGTTTTGCAAAACCGAGTATGTCATTTTTGCTGACGGGTGCCGTAAGAGTGGACGGAAGTTTGATTTTGTATGTTATTTCATCGTTTTTTGACAACATAAGAATACATGGTTTATCGAAAACTTTTACATTGGTGAAATTTGTCTGTCCTTTTAAGATATTGATTTTAAATGTTTTTTCCTCAGGTTTGAAGTTTACTTTTGAAAAGTTGTTAAAGCCATAATCCATAAGTTTTTTTGTGTCCTGCCATTTGTATGTTTTGTTTGGAGGCCAGCCACAGCCTAATACAGCAGATATAAGTGTAGTATTGTTTCTTGTTGCTGCTCCGCAGAAGCAATAGCCGGCTTTTCCTGTGAAACCTGTTTTGACACCGATTGCACCGTTATATTGGGAGAGAAAAGCATCTTTATTTGAAACATTGTATTGTTTAGAACCGTTTGTATTGGAAAAACTGTATGTTGAAGTGGTTATTATTTTTTTGAAATTTTTGTTTTCCAATGCATAGGAGGCTATCTTACAAAGTTCATACGCAGTTGTATAATGTCCTTTGGAATCGAGACCGTTGGGTGTTACAAAATGGGTGCTGCTACAGCCAAGTTCAGATGCTTTACGGTTCATGAGTTTTGCAAAATTCTTTACGGAACCTCCTATATGCTCGGCGATGGCTACGGCGGTATCATTATGAGATTCAAGCATAAGGGAATACAATAAATCTCCGAGCCTGAATGTGTCACCTGACTTCATGTAAAGTTTTACTTTCGGCATTGATGCCGCATAATTTGAAACTTTTACTATATCATCGGGTTTGCCATTTTCAAGTGCAAGTATGCAGGTCATTATTTTTGTTGTACTTGCCATAGGAAGTTTTTTAAATGATTTTTTTTTATATAATATCTGACCACTGTTTTTTTCTATTAAACAGCAGGCTGTTGAGGAGAGCGTGGAAGGTTTTTCTGACTGCTTTTGTATACCACAGTTATTTGCTTTAACTTTTTTTATTACACAGTTTATGTGGTGTTGTTTTTGTGTGTTGTTAAAGTATTTTGCATTTAAACTTTTACAGCATGCTTTATATAGAAAAATGCTTAATATTGTGAGACTTAGTAAACACAGTATAAAATTTAATTGTGATTTCATGGTTATTACTCCTGCTATTTATTTGCATGTTATGTTACTGCTGTTTACGGCAGTGACATGAACAGTAACATAATATGCGTTTTTTTTGGCATAAATGCTAAAAAAAGGTTGCTATTTTTGAGCAAAAGTAATAAACTTATCATTGGTGTAAATTTGTTTATTTTTATTATTAAAACTAGATTTACCAAATATATTCTACTATTATTGGAGGGCTGAACATGAGTAACACAAATGCTTTGTCAGCAAAAGCTCGTATTGAGACTTTGGTTGACGAAAACAGTTTTGTTGAAATTGGTGCTAAGATAACAAAGAGAAGTACAGATTTCAACATGCAGGAAAAGTCTGTACCGGCTGATGGAGTTATCACAGGATACGGACTTATTCAGAATAATCCTGTCTATATCTACAGTCAGGATGCATCCGCAATGAATGGTACAATCGGTGAGATGCATGCAAAGAAGATTGCGCATGTATATGAGCTTGCTATGAAGACAGGAGTGCCGGTTATAGGACTTATTGATTGTGCAGGTATGCGCCTTCAGGAGTCAACAGATGCACTTGCAGGCTTTGGAAAAATTTATAAAGTTAAGTCTGATGCATCAGGAATAGTACCACAGATAAGTGCTGTTTTTGGAAATTGCGGTGGTGGCGTGGCAGTTCTTGCAGCTATGAGTGATTTCACATTCATGGAAGAAAAAAACGCTAAACTTTTTGTTAATTCGCCAAATACACTTGAAGGAAACTATGCAGATAAGCTTGATACAGCTTCAGCTAAGTTCCAGAAAACAGCTTCGACAGTTGATTTTGTTATTGAGGGTGAAGAGGAAGTTCTTAACAGTGTTAGAGAACTTATTAGCATTCTTCCGCAGAATAACAATGAAACAGGAATTTCGGATGAGTGTATGGATGACCTTAACCGTATGGTTGATAACTTTGCAGCAGAAGTTGCAGATCCGGCAGTTGCACTTGCAGATCTCGGTGATAACAATTTCTTCCTTGAAGAAAAAGCAGGTTATGCAAAAGAGATGGTTACAGGATTTATCTGCCTTGACGGAATGACAGTAGGTGCAGTAGCAAACCGTACAGCAGAGTTTGATGAGGACGGAAAAGTCGCAGCAAAATATGATGCACGTCTTACAACAGCAGGTTGTGAAAAAGCAGCAGCATTTGTTAAGAAATGTGATGCATTTAATATTCCTGTACTTACTCTTACAAATGTTGAGGGATTTGCCACAACAGTTGAGGAAGAGAAAACTATCGCCTGTGCAGCAGCTAAACTTACAAGCGCATTTGCTGAGGCAGATGTACCTAAGGTTAATCTTATTGCAGGAAATGCATATGGCAGCGCATATGTAGCCATGAACTCAAAGCATATTGGTGCAGACATGGTATTTGCACTTCCTGATGCAAAAGTTGGTATGATGGATTCAAATGTCGCAGCAAAGATTATGTATGCTGATGACAAAGATACGGATGTTGCAGCAAAAGCAGCAGAGTTTGAAGCTCAGTCAGGTACTGAGGCAGCCGCAGCAAGAGGATATATAGATTCTGTTATTGCTCCTGAATCTGCGAGAAAACAGCTTTTATTTGCATTTGAGATGCTGTTTACAAAAAGCGAATATCCTATCGGCAAAAAACATGGAACCATCTAAGTAAGGAGCGTTATATGAAGAAGAAATTATGTTTAATTTTTTGTATCGTGTCATGCATTCTGATGATGGCAGGCTGCAGTTTAAGCCTTACAAAGACAAACAAAAATTTTGATAAGGCAACACTTGAAAAAAACGCTGATTCATTTGTAAAAAGCTGGTTTAGTTATGATTTTGAGAGTGCAGTCAAATCAATGAAAGAACAGTCAACGGAAGTTGATGAGGACACGGTCAATCAGTATAAAGAGTCTGTACAGTTGAAAAAAGAATATGGAAAACAGGGTAAAAAGGTTGATACTGATTTCACTATAAGTAGTGATTCTGCAACAGTTGTAGAGACATATACTACTTCATCAGGAAAGAAACTCATATTCTCAGTAACATATGATGAAAAAGGTCAGACATCTTCTTGGAAAGTAGAAGAGTATACAAGTCTTGGTCAGAAAATGTCAAAAGCCGGACTTAATACTATTCTTAGTATGGCAATCGTATTTGCGGTTCTTATATTTATCGCACTTATAATTGCACAGTTTAAGCACATTGCTAATTTCCAGAATGGTGCAAAGAAAGAAGAAGTTAAGGCAGAACCTGTTGTTGAGACAGCACCTGTTGCTGTTGAAGAGGAAAATCTTGTTGATGACTTAGAGCTGGTTGCTGTTATTACGGCAGCTATCGCAGCAGCAAGTGAGACAGAGTCAGCAGACGGTCTTGTTATTCGTTCAATTATTAGAAGATAAGAAAAATAAATGGAGGACAAATTCATGAAAAATTATACAATTACCGTAAATGGTACTGTTTATGATGTAACAGTAGAAGAAGGAGCAACAGGAGCAGCAGCTTCAGCTCCTAAGGCAGCACCAAAGGCAGCTCCTAAAGCAGCACCAAAAGCAGCTGCACCGACAGGAGCAGCAGGCTCAGTTAAGGTAAATGCACCAATGCCTGGTAAGATTTTATCAGTTAAGGCATCAGCAGGACAGGCTGTAAAGAAAGGTGAAGTTATTTTAATTCTTGAAGCTATGAAGATGGAAAATGAAGTAGTTGCACCACAGGATGGTACAGTAGCAAGCATCAATGTAGCAGCAGGAGATTCAGTAGAAGCAGGAGCAGTACTTGCAACATTAAACTAGGAGGGACTGACTTTGGATTACGTTATTACAACGCTTGAGAATCTTGCAGGTCAGACCGCGTTTACATCACTTACATTAGGAAATTACCTTATGATCGTGGTTGGCTGTATCTTTCTCTATTTAGCGATTAAAAAAGGATACGAACCATTATTGTTGGTACCTATCGCATTTGGTATGATTCTTGTAAATATTTATCCTGATATCATGGCAGATCCTGATAGTACATCAAATGGTGTCGGAGGATTATTACATTATTTCTATATACTTGATGAATGGAGTATATTGCCTTCACTTATTTTCTTGGGTGTAGGTGCGTTGACAGACTTCGGACCACTTATTGCAAATCCTGCAAGTTTCCTTTTAGGAGCTGCAGCTCAGTTTGGTATTTTCTCAGCTTACCTTATAGCAATCCTTTTAGGATTCAATGATAAGGCAGCCGCAGCAATATCAATCATCGGTGGTGCTGATGGTCCTACATCAATTTTCCTTTGTGGTAAATTAAAGCAGACTGAGTATATGGGACCTATCGCAGTGGCTGCATATTCATATATGTCACTTGTTCCTATTATTCAGCCGCCTATTATGAAGCTTTTCACAACAGAGGATGAGCGTAAGATTAAGATGTCTCAGCTTCGTCCGGTATCAAAGCTTGAGAAGATTTTATTCCCTATTATCGTTACTATTATTGTTTGTCTTCTTCTTCCAACAACAGCACCTCTTGTAGGTATGCTTATGCTTGGTAACCTCTTTAAAGAGTCAGGAGTGGTTAAACAGCTTGCAGAGACAGCTTCAAATGCTCTTATGTACATCGTAGTTATCTTACTCGGTACATCAGTAGGAGCTTCAACAAGTGCAGAGGCATTCCTTAAAGTTACAACATTAAAGATTGTTGCACTTGGACTTATTGCGTTCTGTGTAGGTACAGCAGCGGGAGTTCTTTTCGGTAAGGTTATGTGTAAGGTTACACACGGAAAGGTAAACCCATTGATTGGTTCAGCAGGTGTATCTGCCGTTCCTATGGCTGCCAGGGTTTCACAGAAAGTTGGTTCGGAGGCAGATCCGACAAACTTCCTTCTCATGCATGCGATGGGACCAAATGTTGCCGGTGTTATCGGAACAGCAGTTGCTGCCGGTGTATTTATGGCAATATTCGGAATTTAATACTATTAAGGAAGTTCACCATCTATATTGCACAGAGCAATAATGGTGGGGGATTTCCTTGATTCATAAAAGATGTTGAAGCGGATATTATATCCGTTTTGGCAGTTCGCTTAACTTAAAAATATAGGAGGATTATCATGGCAGATATAGAAAAGAAACCATTAAAGATTACGGAGACAGTTCTCCGTGATGCGCATCAGTCTCTTATTGCTACCCGTATGACAACAGAGCAGATGCTTCCGATAGTAGATAAAATGGATCAGGTTGGATTTCATGCAGTAGAGTGCTGGGGTGGTGCAACATTTGATGCTTCACTTCGTTTCCTTAAAGAAGATCCATGGGAGAGACTTCGTAAATTAAGAGCTGGATTTAAAAATACAAAACTTCAGATGTTATTCAGAGGTCAGAACATCTTAGGTTACAACCATTATGCAGATGACGTTGTAGAATATTTTGTACAGAAGTCAATTGCAAATGGTATTGACATTATTCGTATATTCGATTGTCTTAATGATCTTAGAAACCTTAAGACAGCAGTTAATGCAGCAAATAAAGAAAACGGTCATGCTCAGATAGCACTTTCTTATACATTAGGTGATGCTTATACACTTGATTACTGGAAAGATATGGCAAAGCAGATTGAAGATATGGGTGCAAAATCACTTTGTATCAAAGATATGGCAGGTCTTTTGGTTCCTGCAAAGGCTACAGAGCTTGTTCAGGCACTCAAAGAGTCAGTTAGCATTCCAATCGACCTTCATACACATTATACATCAGGTGTTGCTTCAATGACTTATATGAAGGCTGTAGAAGCAGGATGTGATATTATTGATACTGCTATGTCTCCATTCTCAATGGGTACAAGCCAGCCTGCAACAGAAGTTATGGTTGAGGCATTTAAGGGAACTCCTTATGATACAGGTCTTGATCAGTCTAAACTTGCTGAAATCGCTGATTACTTCCGTCCAATGCGTGAAGAAGCTCTTAAGAGCGGTCTTATGAATACAAAGGTGCTTGGTGTTAATATCCAGACACTTCGTTATCAGGTTCCTGGTGGAATGCTTAGTAACCTTGTATCACAGCTTAAAGAGATGGGACAGGAAGATAAGTATGAGCAGGTTCTCGAGGAAGTGCCAAGAGTACGTAAAGATTTTGGTGAGCCACCACTTGTTACACCTTCATCACAGATAGTAGGTACACAGGCCGTACTTAACGTAGTATCAGGTGAGAGATATAAGATGGTAACTAAAGAGTCTAAGAAACTTCTTTCAGGAGAATTTGGACAGACTGTTAAGCCATTTAACCCTGAAGTACAGAAGAAATGTCTCGGTGATGATGCAAAGGTTATTACTTGTCGTCCGGCTGACCTTATTAAGCCGCAGCTTGCTGATATTGAGAAAGAGATGGCTCAGTACAAGCAGCAGGATGAGGATGTGCTTTCATATGCATTATTCCCACAGGTTGCTACAGAGTTCTTCAAATACAGAGAAGCTCAGCAGAATAAGGTTGACGCTTCAGCAGCGGATACAGAAAACAAGGCTTATCCGGTATAAATAATGAACCCTGCGGGTTCATATTAGGAGTTTCAAAGAAACTCAATTATGTGTTGAAGTTGAAGGTTTCATCTTAGAAGTTTCTAGCGAAACTTCGTTACGATAATAATAAATAGTACGCCAGACATTGATTTGTCTGGCGTGTTTTAAAATTAAGCAGTAGTTAAGAATTTTAAATAATATATAAACTGCAGTATATGTTAAGCAGAAGTTTGTAAGACTATCATAAAATATGATTGAATTGTGCAATTATCATAGCCTGTATTTAGTTTTGCAATCATTTGGTATGTTAAGCAGAAGGAGGAATATATATGCAGATTGTTTCTTGTCTTTTAAACGCAAGTAATGGTTTTATGGGATTTTATGGATTTCCGGGAATGTTTTACAGGATGGATCCGACATATTCACTTGTTATAATAGGTGCAGTTATCTGTATGATTGCATCTGCAAATGTAAACAGAGCATTTAGAAAATACAGCAGATATGGCAGTAAAAGAGGAATATCAGGTGCACAGGCAGCACAGCAGATATTAAATGATGCCGGGATATATGATGTGCAGATAAGACATATTTCCGGGGATTTGACGGATAATTACAATCCCGGAAACAAAACACTTAACTTATCAGACAGTGTATATGGTTCCACATCAATAGCAGCAGTTGGTGTTGCAGCACATGAATGCGGTCATGCGATACAGCACAATGTAGGTTATATACCTATTAAGATAAGAGGGGCGATTGTCCCAGTAGTCAATTTAGGCTCAAAGCTTTCATGGCCTGTTATAATATTGGGTGTTATATTGGGGTCATTTAATATGTTAAATATTGGAATTTTGCTTTTTGCTTTGACACTTGTTTTTCAGATAGTTACATTGCCGGTTGAATTTAATGCTTCATCACGTGCACTAAAAATTCTTGACAAAAGTGGAATGTTGTATAAAGATGAAGTCAGAGGAGCCAGAAGAGTGCTTACAGCAGCAGCGATGACCTATATTACGGCAACTGTTTCAACACTTCTTCAGCTTCTAAGACTTGTGCTGCTTTTCGGAAGAAGAAATGATGATTAGTACAACGTAAATTAAACTTTTGATACATTGGGCAGGAATATGTCGGAAATGTTGATTGACATATTGCTATAAGACTTGATAATATAAATACAGGTATATAAATAAATTTTACAAAGTGAAAATATTTTTGTAAAGAATTAAAGATATAAATTTAAAGATTGAAATATGAAAATGGAGGATGTAATGGACAACTCAGCTTTGAAGGGTGAATTGATAAACGGACTTGCGGAAGCGTTCAATGAAACACAGAGTCAAAAAACAGAGGGTTCAAGATTTAATAAAGCAACCGGAACCTTAATGGCATCAAATACATTTATAAATCTTGCATTAAGTTATGTTGACGGTGACGGATACATGAAAGGAAAGGTTTATAAGTGCAGTCATGTAGAGAATGATCATGTAAGGATTATAGGTGAAAGCGGCAAGGAAATCCAGGTTAATATAAATGACCCGGATTTTTCATTTAAGATAAATCCGCAAAAGGCAGAAAAATAATATGGCGGAGAACGGACACAGTATTGAAGAGAGAGTTGAACTCTCTCTTTTATATGATTTTTATGGCGCACTGTTAAAGGATAATCAGCGCCGCATGTTTGAAGCAAGTATACTTGACGATTATAATCTTTCAGAAATTGCAGAGGATGAAAATATTACGAGACAAGGTGTGCATGACGCGATAAAGAGGGCATGTAAACAGCTTCGTGGATATGAGGAAAAACTTGGTCTTGTTGCAAAATTTGAGAAACAAAAGGAACTCGTAAAAAGGTTACATGTTATTCTGAAAGAGATGAATACAGATGATGGGGAACTTAAAGAAGTTTTTTCTATTATTGATGAAATATTAGATGAAGAATAAAAAACGAAACATTTGTCAAGAAAAAAACTTGACAAATGTTTTTCGCTGTAATATACTATTCAAGGTGTCAGAGAGAAAGTGTTCTTTTTATGATATCTGACAAATATTAGTCAAGAGGAGGTTATTATGGCATTCGATAGTTTAACAGAAAAATTACAAAATGTTTTTAAGAACCTTCGTAGTAAGGGACGACTTACAGAGGCAGATGTAAAAGCTGCTTTAAAAGAAGTTAAAATGGCTCTTTTGGAGGCCGATGTTAACTTTAAAGTAGTAAAGAATTTTGTCAAGACAGTTCAGGAAAGAGCTGTGGGACAGGATGTACTAAACAGTCTTACACCCGGACAGATGGTAGTCAAGCTGGTTAATGAAGAGCTTGTTAATCTTATGGGAAGTGATACTACCGAGATTACTCTTAAACCATCAAGTGAGATTTCAGTTATACTTATGTGTGGTTTACAGGGTGCAGGTAAAACAACGACGACAGCAAAGATTGCAGGTAAGCTTAAGAAAAAAGGCAGAAGACCTCTGCTTGCCGCATGTGATATTTATCGCCCGGCAGCTATTGAGCAGTTGCAGAAAAACGGTGCAAAGCAGGAAGTTGAAGTGTTCACAATGGGAACAAACCACAAGCCTGTTGATATTGCGAAAGCGGCTATAGAACATGCATCAAAAAACAATCTTAATGTTGTTATTCTTGATACGGCAGGTCGTCTTCATATAGATGAGGATATGATGGCTGAGCTTCAGGAGATAAAAGAGAACATAGAGATAGATGATACTATTCTTGTAGTTGATGCCATGACAGGACAGGATGCGGTAAATGTTGCAACTACGTTCAATGAAAAGATTGGTGTTGACGGAGTTATTCTTACAAAGCTTGACGGTGATACAAGAGGTGGTGCGGCTCTTTCAATCAGAGCGGTTACAGGAAAACCTATTCTTTATGTAGGTATGGGTGAAAAGTTGTCAGATTTGGAACAATTTTACCCCGACCGTATGGCTTCAAGAATTCTTGGTATGGGTGATGTACTTACACTTATTGAGAAGGCAGAGGCGGAGATAGATCAGGACAAAGCTAAGGAGATGGAGCGTAAGTTCCGTAAAGCTGAATTTGATTTTAATGATTTCCTTGATCAGATGGCGCAGATGAAAAAAATGGGCGGCATTCAAAGCATTTTGAGCATGCTTCCCGGAATGGGACTGCCTGCTGATCTTGAGATAGATGATGACATTTTTAAGGGGATAGAAGCTATTATTTATTCTATGACACCTGAGGAAAGAGGAAACCCGGCTATTATAAATCCATCAAGAAAGCGCCGTATTGCAAAGGGTGCAGGTGTAAATATTGCAGAGGTAAATAAACTTATGAAGCAGTATGAACAGTCAAAGAAGATGATGAAACAAATGTCAGGAATGATGGGTGGCAAGGGAAAGAAAAAAGGTAAATTTTCAATGCCGAAATTACCTTTTGGCTTTTAAATTGTTTTCAGATTTTACATTTGTGCTGTGCACAAGCTAAGATATGTGGAATTTGATATAGATGAATTATTTTAAGGAGGTGAAAACATGGCAGTAAAGATCAGATTAAGAAGAATGGGTAAGAAGAAAGCACCTTTCTATAGAGTAGTTGTTGCTGATTCAAGAAGTCCTAGAGACGGTAAGTTCATCGAGGAAATCGGTACTTATGATCCAAATCAGGATCCTAGCGTATTCAAGTTTGATGAGGAGAGCGCTAAGAAATGGCTCGCAAATGGCGCAAAGCCAACTGAGACAGTAGGCAAGCTTTTAAAAGAGGCAGGTATCATGGAGTAATTTCCTGATATAGTTTCATGACGGACAGGCAGTTTTAAGACTGTCTTTTCGTCGTTTATAAACTGATTGCCAAAAAGAGGAGGTTTCAGGTTTATGAAAGAATTAGTAGAGGTTCTTGCAAAATCCCTCGTTGACCATCCGGAGCAGGTAACTGTTACAGAGACTGAGCAGGATAATGAAATCCTTTTGACTTTGAAGGTTGCTTCAGAAGATATGGGAAAAGTTATTGGAAAACAGGGACGCATTGCAAAAGCAATACGTGCTATGGTGAAAGCGGCGGCTTCACGTACTGATAAGAAAGTTATTGTTGAGATAGAACAATAATACAGTAATAGATATTAGCCTGTACCATCTTGGGTATGGGCTTATTTTGTATAGTAATCTTTATGATGCAAGGGTCAAAAGCAATGAAGCAATCCGTGGCATTAGTTGGGGTAAAAATACTTTTTGCACCAACATCATCTTTGTGGAAAGTGTAAAATCATATGGAGGAAATATGACAGATTTATTCAGAGTAGGAGTTATAGCGAATACGCATGGTGTCAGGGGAGAGGTAAAAGTTTTCCCGACTACACAGGAACCGGAAAGATTTAAAAAATTAAAAGATGTTATTTTGGATACCGGAAAAGAAAAAATAGATCTTGAAGTTAAAAGTGTGAGATTTTTCAAAAATCTTGTTATTGTAAAATTCAAGGGAATTGATAATATAAATGATATAGAAAAATATAAAGGCTGTGACCTTTATGTGACAAGGGAAAATGCAATACCTTTAGAAGAAGGTGAGGTTTATCTTGCCGATATTATGAACTCAAAAGTTGTAACGGAAGACGGAGAAGAATTCGGAGAACTTGTGGATATACTTGAAACAGGTGCAAATCTTGTGTTTGTTGTCAAACATGATGGAAAAGAAGTTCTTTTGCCGGATATTCCGGATTGTGTAAAAGAAGTGGATGACGAGAATAAAATAATAACAGTTCATATAATGAAAGGATTGCTTGATTTATGATGAATTTTCATGTAATGACATTATTTCCTGATATGATAAATAATGCTATGTCAGAAAGTATAACAGGAAGAGCAATAAAAGCGGGGCATATAGCTGTAAATGCCGTAAACATAAGAGACTTTTCAGAAAATAAGCACAACAGGGTCGATGATTATCCTTATGGCGGAGGAGCCGGGATGGTTATGCAGGCAGGTCCGGTTTACAGGTGCTATAAGGCTATAGAAGAAGAGATTTCGACCGGAAGTGTTGTAAATGCTGGTGAAGACTTAGCAGATGAAAATAAAACGAGAGTAATATACCTGTCACCACAGGGAAAAACATTTAATCAGGAAATGGCAAAAGGGTTCGCAAAAGAAGAAAATCTTATATTTCTTTGTGGCCATTATGAGGGCATAGACGAGAGAGTTCTTGAGGAGATAGTTACTGACTATGTCTCAATAGGAGACTATGTGCTTACGGGTGGGGAACTTCCGGCACTTGTTATGATGGACACAATATCGAGACTTGTTCCGGGTGTTTTAAATAATGACATGTCGGCGCAGACAGAGTCATTCACGGACAATCTTTTAGAATATCCTCAATATACAAGACCTGAAAACTGGGAGGGAAAACTTGTACCGCCTGTGCTTTTATCGGGAAATCATAAGAAACTTGCCGAGTGGTACAGAGAACAGTCTGTTATCAGAACAGCAAAAAGAAGACCTGATTTAATAGAAAAAGCTGAGCTTACACCAAAGGAGCGTGAACTTGCTGAGAGGATAATGTCAGTGGAAAATGAATGAATTATTTGAAAAACGGCTGTATAAAGCCGGGCTGTTAATAGGTGCAGGTGTCATATTGCTGCTATGTATAATAAAGGTTTTGCATATTGATATTCTGCATATTATAAGGTGTTCATTTCATGCACTGACCGGACTTTACTGCCCGGGGTGCGGCGGGACGAGAGCAGTTGTGTATTTGTTTAAAGGAGAGATATTAAGGTCTTTTCGTTTTCATCCTTTTGTGTTATATTGTATATGTTTTTACATATTATTTATGGTAAAAGGAACATGGGCATACATATTTAATCAAAACAAAGGATATATGAAATTTAGAATGTGGTATGTGTATGTCGGAGTGGCTGTGCTTTTGGTACAGTTTTTAGTCAAGAACTATCTTTTGATAGTTTGTGGAATAGATTTATTAAAATAAGTTTGTGTCTGTGCACACCTGACACAAATTGTTATGTGTAAAGAATTTTGCTATGCATAAAGAATGTGTGCAGAAATGAGGATTATATATAATGGATAATGAAAACAACAAGGTTTCTTTGGAAAAAAATGATAACGAAGTAACTAATAACGAAAATGCCGGTTCGTATAATAATGCTTACAACGGAAATCCGAATCAGGATAATTTAAATCAGTCTGACAATCCATACAATGATGGTCAGAATTTAAATCAAAATAATTTTGACGGTATGGGAAATCAGAATGGTTCATGGAATAATGCCGGATATCAGAATGTAAATGGGCAGCAGTCAAGCAATAGCACTTTTAGTCCGTCAGGATTTGCAATAGCATCTCTTGTGCTTGGTATTTTATCAATAGTATGCTGCTGTGCATGGTATATTTCAGGAATATTTGCGATTCTTTCAATAGCATTTGCAATAATTGTACTCACAAAAAATAAGCCCGGAAGAGGCATGGCAATAGCCGGTCTTGTATGTGCTGCAATCGGTATTATTATAGCTATCGTTATGTTGGTTATGGTAGTCGTAGTCGGAACGAGTATGTCGGCTGATGATTATAAGAGCATTATTGACAATATAAATAGTATGGAGTAGTGCGGAAGTAAATAAATATAAGAGTTAATAAAAAACTGTCTCAGTCTATGGATGAGGCAGTTTTTTGTTTAATATCATACAAAAATTAAATCTATATATAAAATGTAAATGTTGTTTTTGTTGGGATGGCTGTTACAATGAAGGAGCAAAAAAGTAAACGGTAGAACATAAGTACCTTGACAAATAAGGATGGTCACTTTTTTGACCATCCTATTTGTCAGTTCCTTTAACAGGCTTTCGGATATGTTCCGGCAATGTTTCTGACCATGGCAACAAGGCTTTCAAAGTTTTCTAATCTTTGAATGGTTTTTAGACTAACACCACTTTTTTCGGCTAATTGTTGTTGAGTATATATTTCAGCTCTTGCCTCTTTCAATCGCAATGAAAAATTAGAAAGGTTTTTTTTGAATTTCGCATATTCTCTTACATCTCCTTTTTGAAAAGTATATCACAATAATGCTTTAAAGTAAAGAAAAAGTGAATTATCATATACTCATGATTGAGTATATGATAATTTGCAATGTTCTGATAGGATAGAGATGAAGGGAGGACATATTTGAAGGCTTAATGGTTTTATGAAGGATTTATGACAAAGGCGAATAAAAAATGTTGTGTTCGAGCAGTTAGGAGACGGTAAAGAGTGAGATACTATGAATTGGTAGTTAGTGGCGCAGAAGAAAAGATAAAGAGATTGTTACAAGATAAGGAGCAACTATGAATAAGATACAAGCAAAAAAGAAAATTATAGAATATTTTAAGAAGAACTTTATTGAATATAGGTTTCTGTATGAAGAAAGCAAACCTGTAATGCTGTAATTATGTATATTTATGGAGGCATAAATTATTATCTTGCTACAAAAGTGGCAATAGATCATGAACTTATGGGAAAACCAATATTGGGAATAGACGATTAGAAAGTTTGACAAGTGTGGAGTTACCAAAGGAGGACAAAATGGAAAAAAATAATTTTATTGATGAATTTATTCCGTCAAAAGATACAAGAGCGTACCTTCATAGCATACATTATGAATTCACGGACTTGGAAAAGGCTACTATAGTTGCAAATCACATTATGATTTCATATGAGAAAAAAGTAAAATGGTTAAATGAATTTATGGGAAATTTATCTGATGCCACATTAAAAGAAAGAATATCAAAGGCATTAATTCAGATTAAAAAGGACAGGAAGTATTACAGAAAGAGTAATACTGCATCAGGGGCATTGGCTTATAATGAATCACTGTTTGACTTTGTATTTATTCCACACGATTTCAGACATGGCGATATAGTGAGAAGTCTTTATGGAGGCTGGAATACAAACAAGTTATGTGAAAAAGTAGGAATAATACTCTGTTATTCTGATAAGGAATATGAGCTTTATAAAAAGCTTAAAGGGGACTATTCAGATGTTCAGGTTTGCGTAGATATAAAATTTGACGGAGTAGCTTATCAGGGAGAGTTTGAACATGAACACATTAATCCAATATATATAGAACGTATGACTTTGAATGAAAAAGATGAAAGAAGGGCGTATCTCAACTATCTAACGAATCTTTACAGTAAAAAGAATATTATGATTGAAGTAGGTGATAAGCCTGAATATACAGGAGGCTCAGATGATTTATTAGAGCAAAGATATCTTGATAAGTATATTCCGGTTCGAGATGATGCTTCAGGTATTTGGTGTGTGCAGACGGGACATGGTTTTGAAAGTGGAGAGGTTGATTGTATTGCAGCGGAGTTCTCTGGCATGGGCTTAACATACCATTTCATGTATAATGGAGAGATGGATTACGTCCATGGATTTGCTGGTGTGTTAGCTATTGTTTTGAAAGATCCGGAACACGTAGATATAGTGACGGACTATGGTGAATATTCAGAACAGGAGATTCAAATGATTAAAGCAATAAAGAGGGCAGTATCATTTGTAAATTCACATCACAGACCTATGACCAATGTAGAGTTGCGTAAAAACAGGGAAGAGATGGACAATACGACATGTTCATAGCATTAAAAAAGGTTTTCATATTGAGATGTTTTTAAAAAATATGTGCATCAAACAGAAAAAAACGAGTTTTATTGTAATGGAGAAGCTGTAACATATGGCAATCCGGGTGTGGAAGTTGAATTTAAAAATATTCAGCACACATATGAATTGTTTTTGTTGCTTGGAAATTATTGGGGAGGATGGAACTCGACTCCGACTTCAAACGAAATGTATTATATAGCAAAGGAATGGGAGAGTAGATTTGCTGCTAAAATAATTGAGATATCATACGATAGCGTAGGTTTTCGATTTGGCAGAGTATTATTCAACATCCAATGAAAAGGAAGGAGGAAAATTATGAGCTTTATTATATCTGGAGATACGCACGGAACTATTGATATAGGCAAGATTGTTAAATTCTTTGATGAGCATGAGGATGAATATACATCGGAAGACTATCTTGTGGTATGCGGTGACATAGGTGTATGTGGTTTTTCAACATCAGAAGAGGCTGAAACCAGGAGTGTATTTAGAAGTCTTCCTGTTACTACATTAATTTGTGGATGGGAATCATGAAAATTTTAAACAACTCAATGCATATGATGTTGACATATGGAATGGCGGTAAAGTCCACTTTATTGAGAATGAAATAATCCATTTGATGAGAGGACAGGTTTTTGAGATAGATGGGACACGCTTCTTTACATTTGGTGGAGCCTATAGTATTGATAAGATGTTAATGAAAAGTTTGTGATCCGTTTCAAAAAGAACCGTAATGTTATTTATAAAGGCAAAACTCAAAATATTATGGATGTTGCAAACAAGTATAAGGGGAATTACCGGATTGGAAAAATACTTTGCTGCATTCGATAAAGTAATAATAACAATAGGTAATTGCGAAACTCGCTAAGCTTGTTTGCAATCTTAACTGAAAATAGGGATGAATTTGTGAAAAGCACAAATTCTAAGCTGAAAAGTTGACAACT
>NZ_DBLYGC010000013.1:0-89508 GCF_056818865.1 Butyribacter sp. | reverse complement strand
ATGAGTATGCGAAGCATACGAATGATATACAACTCATATGGCTTTGAGCGAAGCGAAAAGTCATTTATCCGAGTATAGAACGAAAAATTCTCTTGCAATCAGAGGAAGTCAAATATTCAATATACAGTTTTGAATGTATCAGTGATTAGAATTAGAAACCGAAAGGTTTCTTTTTTGTTTATTTTTGTGTTATATAATATAAAAAATTTTATTAATTAAATTTATATATTATTTGTATTGTAGATAGATTCAAAAACACCCCGGTTAAATAAATTTGTACCCCAATTAAATGAGGTATAAATTTATTTAACCGGGGTATCATAGGCTTGTGTATTTATTTAAGTGATTATTATATAGTTTATTTCTTGAACATTACATTCTTGATGTCTTCAATAATTTTACCAATTTTTTTATTTGAGCATTCAATTGTTATATCAGCATATTTTTCATATAAAATTATACGTTCTTCATACAAAGATTTTAGTGTTTGTCCTTCTTTTATAGAAACTCCACGTTTATTTAAATCACCTAATCGTTCTTCAATCTCTTCATATGGAAGTTTAAGATAAATTACAGTTCCAATTGATTTTAAGTGACTCATGGCTTCTTTTCCATAGATGGCACTTCCGCCTGTTGCAATAATACTTTTGTGAGTGTCTATTTTTGCATTAACTTCATTTTCTATGGAATTAAATCCATCAAGTCCGTACTTTTCAATCAATTCATGTAGTAACATTTTCTTTTCATTTTGGATAACTATATCGGAGTCTATAAATGTATATCCGATAACTTTCGCAAGGACAATGCCAATAGTGCTTTTTCCGGCACCGGGCATACCGATTAGAATTATATTATCTTTATTAAAAGTCATATTGTTAATAAATCTCCTTTTCTTTCAGCACAATATAATTTGTGAAGAAAATAGTTTTATGCAATCCGTGGCATCAGTTGGTGTCAAAATATCTTTTGCCTCCAACATCATACTATTTTAATATGAAAGAATAAATATGTCAAAAAATAAAGTTATGATATAATTCTTCATAATTGTATCAATTCGCGGAAACTTAGCCGGTATATATGGGGATTGTATAAAACGCCTAACTAAGCAAGTTTCCTGTTTGCATAAACAAGTGGATTTAAACCTGCTGGAATGGTGAAAAATACATGGGAGTTTGACAGTTGAATATTAGAAGCAGGAAATGAATTTAATGGTGGATTTGACATAGAAATATGCCGATTGTGAGAGTTTACAAATGGCTTTGTATAATGTAATATATAGTATATACGGTTATTATGTTTTGCATATGTGCAAATGTTGATACATTATGAAGAAAAGCTGAGGAGGTCGGCAGAGATGGATACAAATATATTATTGGAAAGTGGAACAAATGAGCTTGAGATTCTTGAATTTACGGTAAGCGGAAATTATTATGGAATCAATGTAGCAAAAGTAAAAGAGATAATGACATATCAGCCTCTTACTCCTGTACCTAAGGCACATCCAAATGTAGAAGGTGCATTTAGTACAAGAGGAGAAACGATTTCAATCATTAATCTTGCGAGATGTCTGGGGATGGAAGAAAGTACAGACCCATCAAAAGATATGTTCCTTGTCACAAATTTTAATGATCTTTTATCTGGATTTCATGTAAATGGAGTTGTTGGTATACATAGGGTGAACTGGTCACAAATTATTAAGCCTGACAGTATGATAAACAATGCTAAGACTGGAGTGACAACGGGAATTATAAATATTGACGGTAAGCTTGTCATACTTATTGATTTTGAAAAAATAGTTGCGGATATTACACCTGATGTCGGAATAAACTTAAAAGAGATTGAAGGATTGGGAACAAGAGGAAAGAGTGACAAGCCTATAATCTATGCAGAAGATTCGCAGCTTTTGAGTACATTGATTTATGATGGTCTTACAAAGGCTGGATATACACGTTTAATGCCGACAAACAATGGTCTAGAATTATGGGAAATTCTTCAGAAGTATAAGGAGGAAGGAACAGTAGCTCAGAATGTGGCATGTGTTGTTACAGATATAGAGATGCCGCAGATGGATGGACACCGACTTCTTAAACTTATCAAAAATGATCCTGATTTAAAAGACATTCCTGTCATAATCTTCTCATCACTTATAAATGACGAGATGAGGAAAAAAGGAGAATTGCTTGGTGCAGATGCACAGTTATCTAAAAATGATATTGGTGAGTTTGTCAGAAAACTTGATGAAATTTTGCAGGGTAAAGATTCAGAAGAATAAATAAAAATTATTGAAAATAAGCAAGCTGTTTGTAGCAAATATGAATAGCTTGCTTATTTTATAAATTATAGTATCGGGTACTAACTTAAAAATGTATCACAACGAATAAGCCCCCAGCCCTGTTTTTCATGTGGCATATGAAGGTCTATGGCAGTTCTTTTTAGTTGGAGTTTTACATCTTTATTAGTGAAATAAGGATATTTTTGCAACAGTAAAGCTATACAGCCGCTGACAATTGGCGTTGACATTGAAGTTCCGCTTCTTGGTATATAAAATGAGCGGTTTATAATATTATTGCAGCTTATAATGTTTAGTCCCGGAGCTACAATATCAGGTTTTTTTATACAATTCATGGTAGGACCACGGCCTGAAAAATCATGTGTGAACTTACCCTTTACAGAATCGGAAGTACCGACTGTGATTATTTTTCGGCTGTTTCCGGGAGCACCGATAGTATAGTCGGAAGGACCATTATTGCCGGCGGCAGTCACTACCACAAGACCGGCTTCCCATAAAGAATTGATAGAACGCACAAGGAGTGAAGATTCATCGAATTTTTTAAGAGATACACTTCCAACTGAAATATTTACGATTCTTATATTATATTTGTCTTTATTTTTCAGAAGCCATTCAATACCGGAGATTACATTTTTAATATTACCTTCACCATTTTTATTAAGTATTTTTATTATATGGATTTTACAATCAGGAGCAATGCCCTCATATAATTTATTACTTGCAGTTCCGTTACCGCAGATTATTCCGGCGACATGTGTACCATGTCCGTTATCGTCATAAAAATTATTGTGATGTGCGAGTGTATCATAAAAAGACATCAATGGACCGTTTTTATATATTATATCAGGGTGCATACCGACACCGGTATCCATAATCGCAATACCTATTCCCTTGCCGGTAAGTCCCTGTTTTCTTGCGTGATCAAGTTTTATAACAGAAGCAACGCGGTTCATTAGAAAATTACCTACAAAAAAGTTATTATATTAAAAAATATGCCGAAAAACAAATTGGGTTACTCTTATGAAAATAATTCGTTAAAAATAAATACTTGAAATAAGTTGAAAAATAGGATAAAATAGTAAAAGAGTTTTGCCGCAATTTATTCGGTAGACAATGGGACGCAAAAGTCACACATTAAGGAGGATTTTGATAATGGTATCAGCAGGAGATTTTAGAAATGGTTTAACTATTGAGTTTGAAGGCAATGTATATCAGGTTATAGAATTTCAGCATGTAAAACCCGGAAAGGGTGCAGCGTTCGTAAGAACTAAGCTTAAAAACATCAAGAGTGGTGGTGTGGTTGAGAAAACATTCCGTCCAACTGAGAAATGTCCTCAGGCTCATATTGAGCGTCAGGAAATGCAGTATTTATATGCAGACGATATGTATCATTTCATGAATACAGAAACATATGATCAGATTGATATGACAGCTGATCAGGTAGGTGATTCACTTAAGTTTGTCAAAGAGAACGAAATGGTTAAGATGCTTTCTCACAATGGTGATGTATTTGCAATTGAGCCACCTCTTTTTGTAGAATTAGAGATTACAGAGACAGAGCCTGGATTCAAGGGAGATACAGCACAGGGCGCATCTAAGCCGGCTATAGTAGAGACAGGAGCACAGGTAAGTGTACCACTCTTTGTAGAGACAGGAGATCGTATCAGCATTGATACACGTACAGGAGAATACCTTAAGAGAGTATAATCTAAACAAATTTAAAAAAGGGCGTAATTCTATGAAAACCGTGTGTTTTCAGGGATTGCGCCCTTTGTGCAAGTTGCTGTAAAGATGTGTTAAAAAGGGTCTAAAGGTAACACGTAAGTAACGCGTAGGTAACAAATAGGCAAAAAGGCAACATCAGAATAGTATTAGAAACACAAAATGGCTGGATGGCAACAAATAAGTCGGTAATCAGCCTGATGGCGATATTCCTGCCATTTTGAAAAATTGGAAATAGAAAACCCCCAATGTTGCAGCATTGGGGGTTTTCGTTTTGAAGTGAAAAGCATGAACTTTTCATATCCGTTTTTGTCTGTCGACATTATAGCATATGTAAAAAATATTTGCAATATGCGTCATTATAAAAAATTATGAGTTAATATGAAACAATATGCGTTTTGTGGAGTAGTTTGCATCCTTTAGAAAAAATCCCCCGAAAGTGTGTAAGACTTTTGGGGGATTTATGTATTGTATAACCTGGATATATAACTTTTGTTGATTGATATTATACATATGCAAGTAGCTAAATTTATGATGTGTTGTTGTTTTGAAAATTTGTAGAAAATTGTTAATGTATATGATAGAATAGATTTGTTATCGCTCCCAGACTGGTAAGGAAGGGAGGTGGGCATTGTGAATTACATATTTTCTTTTATAGTCGCTGTTGCGGCTGGTGTAGCTTGTCACTATATCATCAAATGGTTAGACGGCGATAAATAATCGGTAACTAGCCTGTGGGTTTAAGCCTTCCCACAACGAAAAATAGGAATAAAAACCCCGAAAGTCTCGCACACTTTCGGGGTTTTGTTTCATTGTGATTACATAATTTCTTTTTGTCTATCGACATTATAGCATATGTAAAAAATATTTGCAATATGCGTCATTATAAAAAATTATGAGTTAATATGAAACAATATGCGTTTTGTGGAGTAGTTTGCATCCTTTAGAATAAAAACCCCGAAAGTCTCGCACACTTTCGGGGTTTTGTTTGTGTTTTATTTAAATGTATAACTTCATTTATCTGTTGCAATTATAGCATATGTAAAAAACATTTACAATGTGATGTGGATAGTTAGTAGTGGAGTTTGTTTATTTCTGACCGTAGAGTGGCAAATGGAACGTGAGTGTAAACTTTTTCAGTAACAGAATCAAGTTCATGCCCGACAATCTTTTTTATGTAGACGGAGTCAAGGTTTAATTCTTTTGCCTGTGATATGAAAGTATGTCTTGTATCATGTAAATGGTGTTCTGTCTTTATGAGTTCATTTAGCTTTTTGTAATCACGGGCAACAAAATTGTTATATCGTACTATAGCTCCTGTATCATTAACTATAAGTGTTGGTTTATTCTTGTCGTAAAATTCTTTGATGAGCGGGAAAATGCTGTCATGAATTGGCACCATTCTAACTCCGGCTTTTGTTTTTGAATGTTTGATATTAAGGAAACGTTCTCTTAAATCACAACATTCATGTGGCATTTTGAGAAGTTCATTGACTCTCATTCCAGTATAGAGAAGAATAAGCAGTATTTTGGCTGAGAGTAAGTTGTCGGTGCGTACAAGTTCCCAGAGTTTGTTGATTTCTTCATGAGAGTATGGGATGCGGTTGATAACAGCTTCAGTATATTCGACTTTGACAAAGTGTGAATAGTTTCTATCAATTATATCGTTTTGCATGGCATATTCAAAGCAGCCATTCATGACACACTTTATATTAAGCTGAGTGGCTGAGGAACGCTTGCAGGTATCTATTATCTGCTGCAAAGCATCTGTTTTGATTTGTTTTATTGGAACATTTGCGAGTGGCAGCAGATGTTTCCAGGCTGCTTTGTAAGATGTAACGGTTTTGTCTGCGATTTTTTCATATTTGCGGTCAGACCATTTATTATAACAATCTTCAAGTGTTATTGTATCGTTTGTGAGGTCATAAGGATTTGTGTTGAAAGCTGCCAATGCTTCAAGTGCATCTTTCTTAGTGGCAAAATAACCTATAATCTGTTTTTTCTGTTTGATTTTTCCGGTTTTAAAGTTAGTTTCCCAGCAAATTGTTTTTTCTACAATCCAGGGACGTCTTCTTTTTCCTGATAATTTTTTTACGGATCCGTAGCCGTTTGGTAATCTCATAATATCATTCCTCCTAAATTAAAAAAATGTGCATTGAATAAACGCACTGAGAATGATATAATATGCTTGTTTATGGTAGCGTATTGATATTATTTTCAGTGCGTATTGTCAGCAGTTTGAACGCCAATTCAGACTGCTGGCTTTTTTTGTTTTGTATGAAAGCTTAATTATTGTTGTTTTTTGCAATGATGTCTTTGACTTCATCAACATTGTATTGGGTTGCTAAAGCTATTTGCTCTATAGTAAAGTTGTTGTTGTACATATTTAAGATTATATTCATTTTTGCGATTGTTTCGCCCTTAGCAATCCCCTTTTCAATCCCTTTTTCAATAGCTCTGTCCTCAATTCCCTGACCTAAATTGCACATACTGCTCACTCCTTCCTGAATGTCATTGTCAACAGGTATATTATACTCTTTGTCTATTATTTCAATCTTTTCAGTAACACTTAATTTATCTGAAAATAGTGCTGATAACAAACGATGCAGTTCGTAAGTTTCATCGTGTTCAGGCAGTGTGTCTGACAATCCTATCATCACTATGTTAGGTATGTTAATATCACCACGCCAGTCATAGAAGCCTATCAAATCATTTTTGGTAAGATTTATATGGCACATTGTATTTTCTTCCATTCCCATACATACCCAGATTGAATAGACTTGTTTAATATCATCATAGTTTGTGTTTACAAAATCTCTTTGTTTCTGAGAGGATATAAGACGGCTGATATAAAATATTGCTCTGTTTAATATTTTATACTTTGTTGGCTCGTCTTTTTGAGCCTCGACATTTATTATTATCTGTGACAACGCATTTTGCGTGTCGGTTTCTGATGGTATGCGTACATAGAAAATAATATCGAAGCGTATCATACCCTCGTTTATTTCAGCGTTTTCAGTATTTAACCCAACTATTTTCGTGCCGTCTTTTTGAGACTGGTTTGTACTGCCGGGTTCGACAGGGACAGTTGAAATATAAGGCTCGCCCTCTATATACTGAACAACATCATTTGCGTTCATACCTTTAAATGCGTCTACTGTTTTTATCAATATGTGTGCAAGAATATGCTTTTGTGCAAGTAGCTGTTTGGCACATTCATCGTATTTTGCCTTATCACTTATTGAAGTAACAGCGTTTTTTAATTCTTTGTCCAAAGTGTACCTCGTTTCTTTTTGTTATTTAAATTATCCTTTAATCGTCAAGATTATAATCATCTAAACTGTTTTCAAGACCTGTATTAAAGCTGTTAAAGGCTTTATTTATTTTTGATATATAGTTGTATGCTACAATACCTGATACGATAGAAATCACTAATGATATAATTGTAACAATAAACATGAAAGTTACCTTTTTGTGCATTGCTGTTACTTCATTATATATTTTTCTATCAAGGTTTTCTGAGTGTTTGGTTTCTGTGGCATTTTTAATAGCGTTATCTTTTTCAAATGTTGATGCTGAATCCCATTCTTCAGCAGTCATGTGTAAATATGTTCCAGGCATACCGCAGGTTGTACAATTTGCCTGTGTTCCCTCTTTGGAAAATGGTTTGCCACAATTTGGGCAATAATGCATATAGTTCATAATAGTGTTCTCCTTTTTGTAGTATTTGGTTTAATATTTAATGTTCATTAACAGTTTCCATTTCATTAACACTAATTTCATTGCAAAAGTCTTGATTTTGAATATGTCGAATCTCATGTAAGTAAGCCTCAAGTCTTCTTTCGTAAGAAAGTCTTGCATTTAGAAAAATGCTAAAGCTACCATCATCATTTAATGTTACGGTAGCCGGAATGGAATTACCGAAGTCTAAAATTTGTACATTTATATTATAGTCATCGTTCAGATGCATCACCTCCAAAATTGTATATCATTCTCTATTTTCTTTCCTCTTTAAAGCCATAAGCACCCCATGTAAAGCCTGTAAATCCTCTGGCTCTGCATCCTGTGCAGCATTAAATAAAACATAAAGTTCTTTGTTATCATATATTTGTTGTGCAATCTTACTTATTTCAGGGTTAAGGTAGTAAGGTTGGTTTTGTTCACTACTTTCATTTTCGTTCAAACCCATTAGATAAGGAATTGTAGTGTTTAATGATTTAGCAAATTTTACAACATCTTCTGTGGTTATTTTTATATCTCCGCTTTCTATTTTGGAAATAGTTGTTCTTGATGTATATCCTACTTTTTGAGCAAGTTCATTTTGTGACATTCCACAATGAGTTCGTAATGCTTTTATTCGTGTTCCTATATCCAATATCATCCATTCATTTTCTTTTTGATTAAAATAGTTGGATTGTTTTTGCTTGTTTAAATGTTCATCTATTAAATCTGATTTACAGATACCGAAATAATTTGCCATCAAGTCGATTTTATCAATACGTGGATAAGTATTACCTTTTATCCAATCTGTAAATGTTGTGTATTTTATACCCAGAGCATGGCACATTTCATTTCTAGATTTATGATTTTTATTCATATAATACTGTATATTCTGGGACATGATTTTTTTATATTTATCTTCCGATATTTCGCTTAAGTCTGTGGCATTATTCTTTTCAGTGTGTTCCTCTAATCCCATAAGGTATTCGGGAGTGGTTTTTAATGCTTCTGCAAAAGCCTCAATTTTTGAATAGGAAATATCACTTTTGCCTAATTCTATTTTATTTATTGAAGAACGGGATTTATAACACAGTGCCTGCGCCAATTCATCTTGTGTCATATTAAGTTCTTCTCGTCTTTGTCGTATTTTAATATGTAATTCCATATAATTTTAACCTATATATTGTGAAGTTTTGTTGTTATTCTCCCTTTTCTTTCCTCTTTAAAGCCATAAGCATACTATGTACGGTTTGTAAATCTTCTGGTTCGGCATCTCTGGCAGCATCAAAAAGAAGAGAAAGTTCTTTGTTATCATATATTTCTTGTGCAATCTTACTTGTTTCGGGGTTAAGGTAGTAAGATTGGTTTTGTTCATTACTTTTATTTTCTATTAAATCAGACTTTAAAATTCCAAAGTAATCTGCAAGCATCTGAACTTTTCCCATTCTTGGTAAGGCAATTCCTTTACACCATGTATTAAAAGTTTGTGGAGATACATCTATTGCAGCAGCCACTTCTTTTTGAGTTTTATTATGTTCATTAAGTAATTTATTTAAATTTTTTGAAAATATTTTTTTCTGTTCGTTATCTGTCATAAAATCACCACTCTTTCTAAGTACATAATACAATATAACTTGAATTATAGCAACTAAAAGTCAAATAAATTTTGATTTTGGTATTAACATCAAATTAAATTTGATTTATTATAATGAAAACAAGGAGGTGAAGTTTGGTGAGCAGTTTTCAAATTAGTCTTACAGCTGCAAGAGTAAATGCAGAAATGACACAAAAGGATGTGGCAAAAGCCCTAAAAGTAAGCAAGCAGACAATAGTTAATTGGGAAAAGGGAAAGACTGAACCCAAAATGCAACAGAGTAGAGCGTTGAGTAATCTTTACAAGATACCATTAGATTATATTTTTTTACCTAGTAAATCAAATTAAATTTGATTGAATGGGATAATTAGTAAATAAAAAAATCAAAATACTAAGTCTTTTGTGGAGATATATAAAAGCGAGGTGAGATAAACAGATGGGTAATGTACTTTATTTGTGCAATGGACAGAAAAAGGGTTGCAAGAAAAGAACTTGCTATATGAATGGAGATAAGAGCGACCACACTTGCTTTTGGACAAGGGATGTGAGATATGCAAAGAACTTTGAAAAGGATAAAGATGTTGTTGCAGAGGATGTATATTATGAAAAAGAGACCGCTGGAACTGCAGAAAGAGGTGAGAGCAATGGTAGAAATAACTAAGCCTTTAGATTATACATCTTCAAACAATGGAAAAATAATACTTAAAAACAGCACAGTTGATAAGGTTGTCAAGGAAGTGTTTAACACAATAAAAACTGAGCTTCCAGAGGAAGCACAAACGGTAGAAGTTTTGGAATATATTGTTTCAAAATTGAAAGACAGGATAAAGGAGTGTCCGTTGAAATTGTAGAAGCGAGGTGAAAGTATAGAAGATGTTTTTTCACATAAAAATGTTGAAACTACAAACAGATATATCGGCGTGAGCGAGGTGAGAGTGATGGATAGAGTAAAAAAACATAATCGTTTAGACAAGATGATTGCAAGGACAAAAGAACTACAGAAGGAAATCGACCATAGACAAGAGGTCGAGGAAAAAGTTTTCAGACTTTTTTCTGAGGGAAAGTTTGAAGAAGGTGATGCTCTTCTTGATACATTGGATGATAAACAGGTGATGGAGCTTGCTGAGGGTGTTGTGGCAACAGAGAAAAAGAGTGCAGATTGTGAAAGTAAGAAAGCCATTGATTTGTACTTAAAGGTGAATTGTGCTTATGACATACCCAAGAACAATCTTGAGAAACTTAATGATGTTATTTGCGGGATTGTGGATTTGCAGGAAAAAGGAACTAAATTGAATGTCCGTATTTTAGCGAATATGAAGTGAGGTGGTTTGATATGGTTGCAGAAAAGCAGAGGATAACAGTGAGTGAGGCGGCTAAGATACTTGGTGTGTCACCACAGTTTATAAGAATTGCAATGCAGCAGAAAGCTCTTGATATTGGTACTTGTGTAAAAATGTCAAGCGTATGGACATATCATATTTGTCCGGAGAAATTGAAAAATTATATCGGTGTGTATGGAAAGGAGAATGAGGACAGTGAGTAGAAGAAAGAAAATGGTTAAGGTTGAGGCAGAGCATCTTAATGAATTGCTTTGCAAGGAATATCTTGTTGAGGCTGTGGCGAAGGTCATTGTTGATGAAGATAGTAATGATGTGAAAGTTGCTCAGATAGCAGCTATTTTACAGTTGTAAAAAAGGCACAGGATAAAAGTCCTGTGCCAAAGGTTAAAATGTAAAGTCGGTTTAGTGGCAGACTTTACACTTGCTAAGGTGAAGAGATTTCGCTTTTTTAAGTGTAATCTTCTTAACATTTTTACTGCGTTTTAAGGTTCGGCAGTAGCGATTTGGATGGTATGCATAGCTTGAACCTGGAACATAGTAAACGTAAGTTTTTGCCTGTACCGGTACCTCTGTGTACGAGATAGAACCAACTACAAGGCAAAGGCTTAAAATTAAAGAATAAAGTTTCTTTTTCATCTGCTCATCTCCCTTCTTTTTGGGTTGCAATAGCAACTCTTACTAAAAGTATAGTAAATGCGTGGGTGAAAATCAAGAGAAAGGATGATTTTATGGATATAAGTTTACATGATTTGGCTGGTGGAGCTTTACAGGAGAAAGTAAATCAGGCTTTTGAACAGGTTATGAAAAATATGCAGGATCCTAATACTCCATGGAAGAACAAGAGAAAGATAAATCTTACTCTTTCGTTTGAGCAGAATGAGGATAGGACAGATTGCACGTGTGATATTTCAGTAGATACAAAGTTAGCATCTGTAAAACCTGTTAGCACAAAATTCAGTACCCAAAAAGATTTGACAACGGGAAAAATCTATGCTGAGGAATATGGTCCGGGTATAAGAGGACAGATGTCATTTGAGGATATTGAGGAAAATGAGACTGAGATTGACGGTCAAATTGTAGATACGGAGACTGGAGAAATCAAAGAAGATAAGAGTGTAATTGATTTTAGAAACAATGTTAAACAGGCATAAAAGGAGGATATAAAGATGGAGAGAGAAGCATTAGCATATGCAGTTGAGCTGGCAGCACCACATATAAAGGAAGTTAATGGGGAGTTTTATTCAGATAAGACATTAAAGAGAGTAGTACATAATCCAAAGGCAGAGGCTATTAAACTTACAACGCTTCGCAGTCTTGTCGATTACATTAAATCTGGTACAGATATTATGTCGGACAAAATGATTATTCATGTGGAAAGTTCGACAGTGGTAAGTTTATATTCATGTCTTGACCTTGACAGAGGGCGTGAATATATAGCTTCTGTTTATGCAGAACTGCCATCGTTTTCTTTTGGAAAGTTTATTGAACATGAGAGGTTCCTTATTGGAGTTCAGTCAACATTTATATCAAATAATGACAAGGAGTTGCTTTTGAAATTTGCAGGAACAGTAGAAAATGGAACAATTGCCAGTTATGGTGATGACGGTGTGACACAGAAAGCAACAGTGAAAACAGGGGTTGCTTCAAAGTCCGATGCTGTTATTCCTAGTCCTGTTAAGTTAAAGCCATATCGTACATTCACAGAAGTTGAACAGCCTGAGAGCAGTTTTATATTTCGGATGAAAGAGGATAAATACGAGGGTATTCAGTGTGCTTTGTTTGAAGCAGATGGTGGAGCATGGAAATTACATGCTATGGAGAATATTCAGGAATATCTTGAAGAGCAGCTGGATAATCTTCCGGGCTTTACGATTATTTCATAAGGAGACAGATTTGCACAATGATAATAATTTTTATCGTTCCAGTGATCCATTTTTTGTAGTAACTTGCAATGATTGTGGCAGAAAAGTTTGGAGCACTAGAAGAATAAATGAAAAGTGCAGTAGGTGTGGTAGTGGTGCAGTAAAAACAGAGGCACCTTATCACACTATAGAAGAACATAAAGGGAGATGTAATGAGAAGAGATGACAAGCCTTTGAAAAGGCTAAATCGGTTTAAATACCGGGAGTTAAATTATTTCTGTTATCAGTACAATTCATGGAAGGCTCAAATTAGGGATATTGAAAGTGAATTAGGTATTTCAGGTATAAATTATGATGGAATGCCACATATGCATAATAATGAGTCTCCAGTCGAAAACGTAGCAATCAGACTTGCTTTACTCAGCAGTAAAGTTGATATGGTTGAAAAGGCTGCAAGGATTACTGATGCAGAGCTTGCAAGTGCAATATTAAGATATTGTACAACTCCGGGAATGAGTTTCCAGCAACTTTGTAGCAGAGAGGATGTGCATTGCAGTCAAGCTACTTTTTATAGAAAAAGAAGTGAGTTTTTTTGTAATCTGGACAAACTCAAGGAAGAAAGTTTTTATTCAGAACTGCCAAGAAAATACAGGGCAGTTGAGAAACATCACAGAGGTAAATGGACCTCATAATATTTTATTATTTTTGGATTTAGCTTGTATATTTTTTTCGATTATTCGGGGGAAATATATGGGTTAATATAATATATTTTTTGTTTTTTGGCGTGTATGCTTTTTACTGAAAATCAGGGGGAGTATATGTGCCGTTATAGGAAGGTGCCGGCTATTCGGACAGTGTCAGTTGGTCGGATGTCTTCCTTGCCTTTGTAAATTATACCTGTTTGATTAAATTTAGGAGGACGCGCCTATGAACCGAAAAGAAGGTATTGATTACTTTCCGGTAAAATGCGCGGCTGATAATGCAATTGAACTTGTAACAGCAGAATGCGGGTTAAAGGCGCACGCCGTCATATATGCATTGCTTCAGGAGATATACGGAGTACATGGTTATTATTGTGAATGGCAGCGAGAGAGGGCTTTGTTAATTTCGTCACGAATGTTTGGCGGGGGTGACAAAGCGGTCAATCGTATAAATGAAATAGTGAACTGCTGTGCAAGGCGGGGTGTCTTTTCATTGGAACAGCTTGAACAAAATGGAATTTTAACTTCAAAAGAAATTCAGGAAAATTTTCTTTTCGCAACAAGGAGAAGAAAAGCTGTAAAAATGAAGAGAGCATACCTCTTAGTTAAAGTCGCCCTTTTATCAGATAATGTAATCATTTTGGACGAAAATGTAGACATTTTGGGAGAAAATGCTGACATTTTAAAACATAGTAAAAGTAATAGTAAAAATACTAACACTCTATCTATAGTGCCAACGCTTCAGGAGGTAAAAGATTATGTTGCTCAAAACAATCTTAAAATCAATCCTGAAAAGTTTTTTGAATATTATGACCGAATCGATTGGAAAGACAAGTATGGCAGGAGAATCAACTGGAAGAGTGTAGCGGATTATTGGAATAAAACAGAGAGGGCAGACAAGAAGCCAACATATGCTGCAAGTTCCAATAATCATTATTCAGGGAAAAAGAAAAATCAGTTTAATTCATTTAATCAAAGAAATATAAGTTCATCAGATATGAATGAGCTTGAACAGCGTTTGTTGCAACGTGGCTGATTTGTCGGAATCCGACAAGTAAGAAATTTATTGAGGTGATTTCAAATGAAGAATATAAATTTTTTAATAAATATTTTAATGAATATCATGGAAGATGAGGGCTTGGAATTTGAAAGAATAAATATTGATGATGGTGGTGCAACAGAAGAAGCAGTGGTTCATTATCGCATTAACTGTCCTTATTTTGGCGGAGATGAAAGAGCCTTATGTCATGGATGTAAACTCAGTGCTGTCGGAAGAGATTTATGTGTTAAGTGTAAATTTCAATGGTTATTGGATGAAGTAGACAAATAATAATTTTGACAGCAAAAAAGTTTTAAATGCACTTTTACATATAGCTGTAGGAAAATTAACATCACAAATAAAGCTGGGAGTGTGGTGCAGCTCCCGGAAAGGAGTAGGAATGAAACAGACAAAGAAAAAAAGTAAATGTATAGGATGTGGAAAGCAATTTACTGTGAATGCGAGAAATCAGCATTATTGTTCCGTTGAATGTCGTGAGTATGAGCGTAAAAAAAGACATGCACAGATGTATAAAAAAAGAAAAACACAGAAAAAGGCAAAACGAATGGAGGAAAAGAAAAAAGAAAAGCATATGGGAGAGCTTGCAAGCTTTAATGACAAAGCAAAGAAACTTGGACTTTCGTATGGGCAGTATATGATTTTTTTACAGACGGAAAAGGATAGAGAGGAAAGAGCAAAGATAAGCTGAAACAAAGAAAATTGGAGGATGTTGATATGTTTAATAAATTGTTAATTAAGATTATAAAAAAGTTTGATTATGTGAAAAACTTGGAAATAAATGTGGAACAGCTCAAGGCGGTAGAAACAAGACTTCGTGAAGAAAAAGGGGATGCGGTGAGAGAAAAAAACAGATTAGCGTTGAAGGTGAAATATATGGAAAGTGTAGTGATTGATTTAATAGAAAATCCGCATATGATATTTACAGATGAACAGGGAAAGTTTATAAGCATTGATGAAGCTGCACTTAAAGAAAACGAAAATAAACATGTTATGTGTGTTCACTCATTTCCGGTAAATCGTATTGTATTGCGGGTTAAGGAGGGGAATGCAGAATGATAGATGAAAAAATAGTAATAAAGGATATTGAGAACAGAATAGATACATTTGTAAAGCAGTATCCAAAGGAAAAGGATTGTAGGTCGGTGCAGGTGCAAAGAGAATTTATACATATACTTGAACTTGCGGCAAAGAAGCAGAAAGCGAAAGAACATGAACGTATGCTGAGTATAGAGAGTGAATTATTAGGTACGCTGAATGATATGAAAGATTCAAAAGAAGATTTTTGTGATAAGCAGGGCGGTAAATGTGAATTATATGAAAGTTGTTTTAAATGTGCTGTTGCAGGAATAGTTGATGTAGTCAAAAGGCTGGAAGAGGAAGCTGAGTATTCGAGTGCAGATTTTGACGGATATGTAAAAGAGGTTGCACCGTATTTGGATGCTGAGTATGATGATATTTTTTATGCTGGGCTAAAGCGGGCTATTGTGGTAATCAGGGCGGCTTGCAGAGAAAAGATGGGAGAGAAATATGATTAACGGAGAATTGATAGTTGACAATTTCGCTGGCGGTGGTGGTGCTAGTACCGGTATTGAAATTGCCACGGGAAAAAGTGTTGACATTGCAATCAATCATGACCCAGAAGCCATTCGGATGCACAGAGCGAACCATCCTCATACCAAGCATTATTGTGAAAATGTATGGGAAGTTGACCCTGTTAAAGCATGCAAAGGACATCCTGTAGGGCTTGCGTGGTTCTCACCTGACTGTAAACATTTTTCAAAAGCAAAAGGTGGTAAACCTGTAGAAAAGAATATCCGTGGACTTGCATGGGTGGTCTTGAAATGGGCAGCTCTTGTAAGACCTAGAGTTATTATGCTAGAGAATGTAGAAGAATTTCAGACATGGGGGCCATGTGTTCCTATTCGTGATAAAAAGACTGGGCGTGTGATTGTAAATACAACAGAAAAACATGAAAAAAACAGGATTGCTGAGCCGGGAGAAGTCGTACCGGTCAATATGCAGATATTTCAGCCTGACCCTAAAAGAAAGGGGCAGACATACAAAAAATGGAGAAAGCAACTTGAAGCACTCGGATATGAAATTGATACAAGAGAACTTGTTGCGGCAGATTATGGTGCACCGACTATGAGAAAACGCTTTTTTATGATTGCAAGATGTGACGGTAGACCTATTACATGGCCGGAGCCAACACATGCTCAGAGGAATAGTGAAAAAGTAAAAGCCGGATTGTTAAAGCCATATGTAGGTGCATATACACAGCTTGATTTTTCTTTGCCTTGTCCCTCTATATTTGATACTTCAGAGGAAATAAAGAGGAAATACGGACTTCGTGCAGTACGTCCGCTGGCAGCTAAGACAATGGAACGCATAGCAAGGGGACTAAAAAAATTTGTAATTGATAATCAGGAACCTTTTATTGTTCAGGTAAATCATAGTGGAGCAAAAGGAGATTATTGTAACAGTATGGATGAACCATTAAAAGTAATTACGTCAAAACATGGATTTGGAATTGTTGAACCTAAACTTACCCCATACATGGGAACAAATACAACAAATCATCCTGGTGGTGATTGCAGAAATCCAATACATACAATAACTACTGGCAATCAACAATGTCTTATAAGTCCTACAATTATTCAATATCATTCTGAAACATCTGCTAAGGAAGTAAGGGGACAGGATATAGAAGAACCTATTATGACGCTCGATAGTTCAAATAGATATGGTCTTGTAACATCATTTTTGCACAAATATTATGATGGTGGATATAAGGGAGCTGGGGACACAGTGAAAAATCCATTGCCGACAGTGACAGCATGGGATCATAACAGTCTTGTTACTGCAAACCTTATTCAAATGAATAATCATTGTGATGGTAGAGATATTAAGGAACCGCTTCCTACCATTACAGCAGGAGATGGTCATTTTGGAGAGGTCAGAGCGTTCCTAATCAAATATTATGGTGAAGGTACGGGGCAGGATATTAAAAATCCGTTAGATACAATTACATCTCGTGACCGTTTTGGTTTAGTGACTATAGCAGGAGTTGATTATCAGATTGTTGATATTGGTTTGAGAATGTTGGAACCAAAAGAATTGTATGGATGTCAAGGGTTCCCGGATGATTATATTATCGACCATGATTTTGAGGGACATAAATATCCAAGAAGCGAGCAGGTAAGAAGATGTGGGAATGCAGTATGTCCGCCAATACCTGCAGCATTGGTAAGGTCGAATCTTCCAGAGATGTGTGTGGCAGAGAGAATGCCGAATATTACAAGGAATGGGATAGGAACAGATGAAAATGGACAGTTAGCATTTGCGTGAGAAAGGGAGAAACAATGGTAGATCGATATTTATTTAAAGCGAAACGAATTGATAATGGAGAATGGGTTGTTGGTTATTTATACAGACTTTCAGAAAATAATCCTCCATTTATAATGTTGCGTAAATATGGAGAGAGCTATGAAGTGGATGAACATACAATCTGTTGCTGCACCGGCTTGAAAGATAAGAACGGCAATCTTATTTGGGAAAATGATATTGTTGATAGAAAAGAGCGTTATCCTGAGATTGTAAAATATAAAGATGGTGATTGGACTATTGATTATAGTTATGCATGCAATATGGAAACAGGGTGTGGTTATTGCAACTTAGGCTTTTATGTACTAGAAAGGAAATGCGTTGAGGTTATCGGCAATACATTTGACAATCCGGAGTTGTTAGAAAACAAGATAGGAGGAAGAAGTATACATGGAGAGAGCGAGTGATACTGAAAGATTTTATCAATGTTTAACTTGTCTACACATAGAAAGCTGTAATTTAGATGAAGAATCGGAAGATGAAAGAGGGATGTGTGGACAATATAGTGTTGATAAAAATATTGAAAAAAAGATTACAGAACAGTTTAAAAAACATTTTTTTATGTTAGAAAATTAAGGAAAGGCGGTTGAAAGACCGTCTTTTTTGAAAAAAATTAAACAAATTTTTGAAAAAGCATTGACATAGGGGACACCGTATGGTATTATATAATTGTAGCAAGGGAATAGCAGGAAAGGAGATAGAAATGGAGAACGAAGAAATGAACTTAGCGGAATTGTTAAAAGATACAGCAGAGGAAAATCAAACAAGAAAAATCTTAGCAATCTTGGAAGAAAGCAAAGACTTGCAAGAGGCAAAGGAAAAAGTAAAAGCCCTACTTAAAAAGTAGAGCTTACACAAACAACAAACCGAGGGCAGACCCACAACTTCCTGCTTCTGTCCTTGGTATAAAAATAATAGCAGGAAAATAAGAAAAAGTAAAGAGGTGACATGATGCCAAAGGCACAGACGAAAGCCACAGACAAGTGGCAAAAAAAGGTCGGTATAATATCAAAGTCGTTCAAGTTGAAAAAAGAACTGACTGACGAATTTAAAGAAGCTTGTGAGAAAGCAGGAGTGAGTCAGGCGTCACAGATTTCAAAAATGATGCGTGAGTTTATAGATGAACAGAAATAAAAAGTAAGATAATTTATAGAGAAAATAACTGTTGCACGAAGCATTATTCAGGCAATATGTAAAAAAGAAAACTATTATAAATTGTATAGATTATGCTGAGTGCAACAGTCTTATCATTTTAACGATGCTTAAAAAAAGTATATATAATCGTTTTACAACAATTATATATATAATTTGAATTATCAATAAAAAATGTTAGTACATTACAGCAGGTTTTTAAACTGTTGTTGCAAAAATTAACAGGCATTATTGATATAGTTTTGATTATTAGCAATAGGGTTGTTAAAATAATTTTTTTTATTGTATTTTTTTTCATATAAATTCCTCCTTTAAAAAACTAATGTCATATTTTTTCTTCAAAGGAATTATGTAAGTTTTAAAATTTACTTTAATAAAACGCATATATGTGTACCTTATAAATGAAAGAAAAAGTATAAAAATAAGAATAAAATGTATATAAAAATATAATAAATTTTTAAAAAAATGAGAATCACACGAAGCAATTCTGTGATATAATGCTAATATCGCAAGAGTAGGAACAGTAGTTTTGATTAAGGAGAGGATAATATCTTCTCCTTTTTTTCTACACTTATAACGGTTATTGTACTGTTGGGAGGTGGTTGGTTGAATACTGTTGAGCCTATCAGAGATTTAGATGTTGTGATGGATATTGCTGAATACCTAAAGGGTAAGAGCGATAGAGATTATATGATGTTTATGTTTGGTATATACACGGGACTGAGAATATCTGATATTTTAAAGTTTCGTGTGCGTGATGTTAAAGGGAAAGATGCTGTTTATATCAGGGAGAAAAAGACTGGAAAGGAGAAAAGGTTTCCTATCAATGCAGAGCTTAAGCCTGTCATAAAAGATTATATATATGGCAAGGATGACTATGAGTATCTGTTTAAGTCTCCAAGAGGTAACAGACCGATTACCAGACAGCAGGCTTACAACATTCTATCTGAAGCAGGCAGACAATTTGATATTGATAAGATAGGAACGCATACTCTTAGAAAGACATTTGGGTATCATATGTACCAGCAGACGCATGATGCAGTGACGATAAAGGAGATACTTAACCATTCAGATATATCAATTACACTCAGATATATTGGAATAAATCAGGATAATAAGGACAAAGCAATAAAAAATTTATCATTTAAGAAGCGAAAAAGGTAGCTTCTTTTTTTATTATATGCGGTATTTGACATATTAAAGGTGTGTCAAATGGGAGTAAATAATTTTGTTGCACTCTAATGAAAGAACACAGATAAAGATGATTTGACAAAATATAAAGATATGTCAAATGAGTGAGGTTGAGAGATGGCAAAGGAATATGCGTACAAATTTTATCACAGCAAAGCATGGAAAGACTGTAAGAGGTCTTTTATAAGTGAGAGGATTGCGGTCGATGGAGGTATGTGTCAGGAATGTGGTAAACAGCTTGGATATATCGTACATCATCGTACACACATTACACCTGAGAACATATTAAATCCTGATATTACTTTAAATCATGGCAATTTAGAGTATGTCTGTAAGGATTGTCATGATAAGTTCGATGGGCATGGAGTTAATAACAAGAGACAGGGCTTGCTTGTCATGTTCGATGAGAACGGACAGCCGATAGCAAAGCTCTAACCCCCCTGTTTATTGGCGTTTGGGGCGTTTTGAAAACACCGGTAGCCCAGATTGATTTGAAACGCAGGTCATTTCACAAGGGGGGTGTGGTATCAGGAGGTGAGAATAGAGTGGTAACACCGGAAGAAATTGAAGAGGAAGCAATGCGTAGGGATGAACAAGCAGACAGTATTTCGCAGTATTTAGACAAACAAAAGCGGGTGAAAAAAGAAGTTGCAAGATTGAAGCGGTTGTTTAAGGAGATTGACGAGAACAAAAAGAAACTTGTCTTTGCTACTATTGATGATGTTGCTTTTATGAGTATCACGATGCAGGACCTCAGGGAAAATATCATTCGTGACGGAACTACAGTGGAATACAAGAATGGCGAAAATCAATACGGAACTAAACAGAGTCCTGATGCACAGCTTTATTTACAGTTTTCTCAGAAACAGACCCAGGCAATGAAGATATTGCAGGATTGTCTTCCGAAAACGAAAGCCGTTGAGGTTGTAGAGAAAGACGATGGCTTTGATGAGTTTGTTGGAGGGCGTGAGGATGTATGAGAAGATATTGTTTAGATTACAATCCTATCCTTGAGTATTTTGACAGGATTGAAAAAGGTGAGATTAAAGTATCAAATAAGATATACAGATGGTACAAGTATCTTGCATGGCATATTAAAAATCCGGATGAATATCATTACTCGGCAAAGAGAGCAAATCATATTTTGGAGTTTGCGGAAAACTATTGTAAATTGTCAAAACATAAAAAGGGAACGACAAATGATGTTCGTTTAGAATTGTGGGAGCAAGCACATTTGGCAGCAGTGTTTGGCTTTATTGATGATAATGGAAACAGACAGTGCAGAGAGTCGATTTTTATTGTTGGTAAGAAAAATGGTAAGTCGCTGCTTGCGTCTATCGTTGGTTTGTATCTTCTTATTGCGGATGGAGAGCCGGGAGCGGAGATATATGCTGTTGCGACTAAGAGAGAACAGGCAAATATTATTTGGGAAGAAGCAAAGAGAATGGTGCTTAAATCGGCGGCACTTCGCAAAAGGATAAAGCCGCTTGTGTCAAAGCTGTCCAGTGAGGAGTTTAATAATGGTGTGTATAGACCACTTGCATCTGACAAAGATAGTCTTGACGGTCTGAATGTTCATGGCTGTATGATGGATGAAATTCATCAGTGGAAGAATGGCAAAGCATTGTATGACATTATGGCAGATGGTGTGACGGCTAGAGACCAGCCGCTTATATATATCACATCTACGGCAGGAACTATCAGGGAAGATATTTACGACCAAAAATATGATGAAGCTGAGAGAGTTATCAATGGTCTTTTTGATGATAACGGCTATAAAGATCCACATTTGTTCCCGTTTATTTATGAGCTTGACAGCCGTAAGGAATGGGTTCAGGAAGATTGCTGGATTAAGGCAAACCCCGGCTTGGGAACCATCAAGAATAAAGATACACTGAGAGACAAAGTAAGAAAAGCTCAGGAAAATCCGCTTCTTGTAAAGAACCTTGTTTGCAAAGAGTTTAATATCAGAGAGACATCATCAGAGAGCTGGCTTAATTTTGAAGATATTGATAATAACGCATTATTTGATATAGCAGAGCTTAAACCAAGGTATGGAATAGGTGGCAATGACTTGTCATCAACCAATGACCTGACAAATGCAACAATGCTTTTCATGGTGCCCGGTGATGATAATATCTATGTTGAGCAGATGTACTGGATTCCGGAAGATTTGGTGGAGCAAAGAGTAAAAGAAGATAAAATTCCTTATGATTTATGGATTGAACAGGGGTGGATGAGAACCTGTCCCGGAAATAAAATACATTACAAGTATGTGGTCGAGTGGTTCAAAGAAATGCAGCTTGAAAAAGATATTTATCTTTTCAAGGATGGCTATGACGCATGGAGTGCAACATATTTTGTTGAGGAAATGAACGACACATTTGGCCGCAGCGTTATGGAGCCGGTGGCACAGGGAAAGAAAACTTTATCTTCTCCAATGAAATCATTGGGTGCTGACCTTAAGGCAAAGAGAATTATTTACAACAACAATCCGGTGCTTAAATGGTGCATATGCAATACATCTGTTGATATTGATAAAAATAATAATATCCAGCCTTGTAAGGGTACAAGTCCTACAAGGAGAATTGACGGTCTTGCCGGTCTGCTGGATGCGTATGTCATGCTTGAAAATCACCTTGAAGAATATCTGTCTCTTATATAAATTTTTGGAAGGGAGAAATTGTGGGAATTTTTAGTAGATTTAAAAATGTAAGTAAGAAAAGCTCTTTCCAAATGATTACCGATGTCGGCAATGGATTTTATGCGTGGAATGGTAAGCTGTATCAGTCTGATGTAGTGCGTTCATGTATAAGACCAAAGACCAAGGCTATAGGTAAGGCGGTGGCTAAACATATCCGGGAAACATTTAAAAAAGATGGGTCAAAGGATATTGCTGTAAATCCCATGCCATACATAAAAAATCTTTTGGAAGAACCTAATGAGTATATGTCCGGGCAGATGATGCAGGAGAAAGTTGCAAATCAGCTTGCTCTTAATCATAATGCTTTTATTTTGATAATAAGGGATGATTTTGGTCTGCCCTGTGGCTTATATCCGATACCGGCTGCATCTGTTGATGCAAAATATTATAATCAGGTGCTTTATCTTAAATTTTATTTTCAAAATGGCAAGTGGATGGAAATACCGTACACGGACATTATTCATTTGCGTGAAGATTATTGCGATAACGATATATTTGGTGAACCGCCGGGAAAAGCACTAGTGGAACTTATGAATGTTGTGACTACATCGGACCAGGGAATTATCAAGGCTGTTAAAAATGGTGCTGTAATAAGGTGGCTGCTCAAATTTAGTTCCACATCGTTAAGACCTGAAGATACACAGGAGCAGGCAAGGCAATTTGCTGAGAATTATTTAAATACAGCTTCAAAATCGTTTGGAGTGGCAGCAGTTGATTCTAAAGCGGAGGCACAGCAGATAAAACCTAATGATTATGTACCCAATGCGGCGCAGACGGATAGAACCATACAGAGAGTGTATGGTTTTTTTAACACAAATGACAAGATTGTTCATTCAAATTATGACGAGGATGAGTGGATTTCATACTATGAGGCTGCGATAGAGCCTATCATATGCCAGATGGCAAATGAATATACAAGAAAACTGTTTTCAAGAAAGCAGAGAAATTGTGGTAATAAAATCATATTTGAAAGCAGCAATCTTACTTTTGCAAGTATGAGCACAAAGCTGCAGCTTACTTCATTTGTTGACAGAGGAATAATGACTATAAATGAGGTCAGACAGTACCTTAATCTTGCACCTGTTCCGGGTGGAGATGTTGCACTGCTTAGAAAAGATACCGGAAAGCTGAAAGAGGGAGGTGGAAGTGATGGTGAAGATTGATGCAAAAGGAACTATTGTAAACAATGATGATAAGTGGATATATGACTGGTTTGGTTATGATGCTTTTTGTCCGAAAGATATTGATAAACAGCTTGAGAATGCAAATGGTGATGATGTAACTATCGTTATTAACAGCGGTGGTGGTGATGTTTTTGCCGGTTCTGATATGTCTTATAGTATCAGTCAGTATAAAGGTAATATTCAGGCGGATATAAGCGGTTCATGTTGTAGTGCTGCAAGCATCGTGGCGTGTGCAACAGGTCATGTGAGAGCATTTCCGACTGCAATGTATATGATTCACAATGTTTCAAGCGGTGCAAGAGGCAATTATCACGATATGGATAAACAGTCGCAGATATTACAGACGGCAAACAGAGCCATATCAGCTATTTATCAGCAGAAAACAGGCAGGAGCGAAAAAGAACTGCTTGACTTGATGGATAGAGAGTCATGGTTTGATGTAAAAACGGCTATGAAATATGGTTTTGTTGATGAATTGATAGAAACAGGCAAAAGCGGCAATATGCCGTTTAGCATAAATAACGCATTTGGTGGAATTATACCGGATGAAACAAAGGCGAAGATAAGAAATCTTATCAAAGGGTCAGAAACAAGAAGTCTTGCTGATAAATCGAGTGAGGCTTTTTTTGTTGCCAAGGAAAAAATCAAAATTTTAAGAATGAAAGGGGAAATTTGAACATGAAATTTATGAATGTAATCAAAAATTTTAAAAGCAGACAGGATTATGTTGATTATCGTAATCAGATGCTTGATGAAGCCACACAGTTTCTTGATGATGGCAAGATGGACGAGTATAAGGCAAAGCTGGAGGATGTTGAAACTCTTGACGATGAATATACTCAGTACACAGAGGCGAAAGCCAATGTTGAATCAATGAAAGGTGCTGTTAAAGTGCCAAATGTACTCAGTAATGCGGCTCATGCAGGTACTAAAGATGGAATTGTGGCTTCTGTGGGTGATATTGTCAAAGAAGATCCTACAAACAGTATCGAATATCGTTCTGCCTTTATGAATTATGTGCTGCATGGTGAGAAGATGTCTGCAAATCTTACAAATAGTGATGAAGTTACAACTACTTCAGATACGGGTGCAGTTATTCCGAATACAATTCTTAATAAAATTGTTGAGAAAATGGAAAAGACAGGTGACATTCTTAACAAGGTTACAAGAACTTTTTACAAAGGCGGTGCGACAGTCCCTACTTCGGCTGCGAAACCTGTTGCAACATGGACTACTGAAAGAGGAAAGACAGATAAGCAGAAGAAAACACTTGGCTCTATCACTTTCAGTTATTTCAAGTTAAAGTGTGTTGTTGCGGTTTCGATCGCTGTTGATACCGTAACGCTTGATGTGTTTGAGAGAACTCTTACAAGCAATATCGCAGAGGCAATGGTTAAGGCATTAGAAAAGGCTATTATTGCAGGAGAGGGTGCATCTGCAAATCAGCCTGAGGGTATTTTGTCAGATGCCGTTGAAGTAGTAGAGGGTCAGAAAGTTGAAATTGCAAAGGGTAAGGATATTACATTTAAAAACTTATGTGATGCAGAGGGAAAACTTCCGGCTGCTTATGAGTCTGCTGAATGGTATATGACTAAGAGTACATACTTTAATCAGATTGCAGCTATGACAGATACAAGCGGCCAGCCTATTGCCCGTGTTAATGCCGGAGTTTCCGGAAAGCCTGAGTACAGAATACTTGGCAGACCTGTAAACTTTGTGTCATCTGAGTATATGTCAGATTTTTCTTCAACTGTTTCAGCAGATACGGTAGTAGCTTTTATGTTCCGTATGGAGGACTATATGCTTAATACTAATCTTAATGTAACGGTTAAGCGTTACGAAGACCACGACACAGACGACCAGATGACAAAGGCTATTATGATGGCAGATGGAAAGGTCGTTGACAAAAATTCGCTTGTCGAGGTTATCCAAAAAAACTCATAGTCCCTAACACGATTTCAACTTATACGGAGCAAGAGCTTGAAGGGATGACTATATCTGATATCAAGGCTCTTGCTGATGAACAGGGCTACAGTGTTAGAGTCTTATTATAGAGAGTTTTCTTGAAGCCCAGGAAAAAGCAGTCAAGGGGGTGTAATATTTGACGGATTTTGGAGAGAAAATCAAAAAGAGCCTGAGAATAAAGCACAGTTCCCTTGATGATGAGATTGAAAGCAATATTGAGATATGTCTGCTTCTGCTCAGAGGAGTAGGCATATCAGAAGAAAAAGCGTGTGCTGATACACAGGATATGCTTATATTTAAGGCTTGCGAATTGTATTGTAAGTGGCAGTTTAACTTTGATAATCAGGCTGAACGATTTGAGAAAGCATTTGAAGGACTTCGTGATTTTCTTTCGCTTGGGGGTGAATACACAAATGGAAGCACTGAATGATATTCTTTTTCTTATAAGTGAAGGGGAAAAGAAAGAAGATGAGGATGGTTTTGAGGTGGAAGTACCCGGAGAGGAACTGGAAGTTTTTTGTGCTGTCAAGTCGGTAAGACAGAGTGAGTTTTATAATGCTTTGAGAAATAATAAAAAGGTCGTGCAGGTCTTTAAAGTAGCTTTTGACGAGTATTCAGGACAAAATAATGTGAAATACGATGAAAAATTGTACAAGGTAGAAAGAACGTATCGTACAGACGAGTATTACATTGAATTGTCATGCAGTGAGGTGGAATGATGGCGGTATTTGATTTTGATTTTCCGGATAATATGTTTGATGATGTTTTAAATATATTTGATGAGGCAGCTCCAAAGATGATAGATGAGGCATTGCCGATTTATGAAAGTTCGGTCAAAAGTGAGTTGCAGTCACACAGGGATACAGGTGAACTTATAAGTTCTATTAAACGTAAGACAAAGAAAACTGTAAATGGTGCATACATCGGCTATCTGACAGCGGAGGGGGCTTCAACAAAATCTACTTACACCCGTGAAAACGGAAAAGTTGAACCGTTTAGAAATTATCAGAAAGCACTTGCACTTGAATACGGAAACAGTCATCAGCCGGCAAGACCTTTTATGCAGTCTGCTGTGAATAGCAGTGAGGACAAGGTTTTAGAGAAGATGCAGGAAGTTTTTGAAAGGATGTTGTGAAAATGAATGGGATATTACAGAGAAATAGGACAGCTCAATTTAGAGGTGTCCTATTGTGAATCAATCTCTCTTTTCCTTCCGTTTCAAAGCCATAAGCATATTGTGTACGATTTCAAGATCTTCTGGATCAGCATCTCTTGCAGCATCAAATAAAAGAGAGAGTTCTTTGTTATCGTATATTTCTTGAGCAATCTTGCTTGTTTCTGAATTGAAATAGTAAGGAACTTTTTGCTGTGGATGTTCTTGGAATTTTGTTTTAATATCTGATGTACCAGCTAACCAGTCAGGATTAATTTCAAAAAAATTAGCAATTTTTTCGATTTTATCTCTTTTTGGTGAGGATTTACCTTTTTTCCAATCAGAGAATGTACTTGCCGGAATTCCAGTTGCTCTTGATACATCAATGTTTTTTAGCTTTTTTTCTTTTAACATTTCCAAGTATCTTTCAAACATGATAATCACTCCTTTGTTTTTAGGAAATCATAAAAAGTGCTTGACAATTTAGGAAAACCAAATTATACTTTGATTAAATATTTAGGAAATCCGAAATCACAAACAAAAAAATAAATAATAATAGCGTTTTGGTAGTTCTATTGTATAGGATTTCCTAAATATTTGCAATACTTAAGAATTCATAGAAGGAGGTGATTTTGATTGTTTTCTTACAGAAAATTTGAGGAATTGGTTAGAAAAAATGGTGTAACAGCATATGCGGTTTCAAAGGCTACAGGAATACCAAGTTCTACATTTTCAGATTGGAAGAAAGGAAAAAGTAAACCCAAGATTGAAAAATTACAGAAAATTGCTAAATACTTTGATGTTTCAGTCTCATACTTTTTGCCATGATATCAATATGAAATGAGGTGCGTTCAAATGATAGTAACGACATTAAGATAAAATATCAATTTCGACAAGGAGGAATTAAAGATGAGTAAAAACGAAGTTATGGCATTGGAAATGTTGGAGTGTTTAGTTGAACTGTCAGAGGAGAGTTTTGTAAAGGTTGTCAAATGTATAGAACGCATGGATAAGACGAAGAAAACAAAAGTCTTTGGCGACATTCTTGTGAAAGTAAGCAGCAAGTGTAGAAAGAAAAAAGACAATTCCCACAGCCCACAAAGCATTGGAATTGTCTTTAAACAAGAAAGTATCTTGTAATGAAAGTATAAGATACTCCGAGGAAAAAATCAACAGGATAGGAGAAAAAAATATGAATAATTCAGGAATAGTAGAAAAGAAATATATTGATAGTAGAGAAGTTGCGGAGATGGTTGAAAAAGAACATAACAAATTGTTAAGGGATATAAGAGTTTACATAACTCAGTTAGATGCGTCCAAAGTTGGACACACCGATTTTTTCACAGAAAGTCAGTACACAGACAAGTCTAATAGGCAGAAACCTTGTTATCTTGTCACAAAGAAAGGTTGCGAGTTTATAGCACACAAGCTGACTGGTGTAAAAGGTACAGAGTTTACAGCAAAGTACATAAACAGATTTCATGAGATGGAAGATGTTATTCAGACACAGCTTCCAAGCGGAAATAATTTGATTGCACTTGCGGTTATCGAGGCTCAGAAAATGCTTGAACAGAAAGACAAGCAGATTGAGGAAATGACACCAAAAGCAGAATTTTTCGATGCGGTGGCGGATAGTAAGACAGCTATTTCAATGAATGAGGTTGCGAAAGTTCTTTCAATTAAGGGTTATGGAAGAAATAATATTTTTGAGTTTTTAAGGAATGAGGGAATTTTGGACAGGTTCAATGTTCCTTATCAGAGATATGTTGATAGTGGTTGGTTCAGGGTTATCGAGCAGAAGTATATGAAGAACGGTGAACCGCAGGTGACAACAAAAACACTTGTATATCAAAAAGGTGTAGATGCTATCAGACGAAAGATTTTGGATAAATAATAACAGCACGAGGAGGATAAAATGAACGATTTATTAAAAGTAGATTTAGATAAACAGACAATATCAGCAAGGGAGTTGCACGAAAGATTGAAAATCAATACAAGATTTAACGATTGGTTTCCGAGAATGGTTGAATATGGTTTTTCAGAGGGATTAGACTTTTACTCAAAAATGAGTAAAACTGAAAATTGTGGTAGACCATCAAAAGATTATGAAATCTCTGTAGATATGGCGAAACAGATTTGCATGATACAGAGGACACCAGAAGGCAAACAGTGCAGGCAGTATCTTATTGACCTTGAAAAGGCATGGAATACACCTGAGCAGGTCATGGCAAGAGCTTTGAAGATGGCAGACGGAACTATCAATCGTTTAAAAGAGGATAATGCAAAACTTTTGGATGATAACAGGCGTATGAAGCCAAAAGAAATATTTGCAGATGCCGTTTCTGCGTCAGATAGTTCGATGCTTGTAAGAGATGTGGCAAAGATGATAAGGCAGAATGGGGTGCAGCTTGGAGAAAAGAGATTTTACAAGTGGCTTCGTGAAAAAGGTTATATTTGTCAGGGTTCAACAGCTCCGACACAGAAAGCAATGGAACTTGGATTGTTTGAAATTGTTGTGAGGACAGTTGAGAGAGGAAATGGACTCCCTCTGGAAACAAAAACAACAAAGATTACAGGCAAAGGTCAGCAGTATTTTATAAATAAATTTTTATGTGGTTGATGGAGGAAAGATGAGTGTTCTTGGTGATTTGAAAACTGCCTTGAAATCCGTATGCACAGAGGTTGCTATGGATGTTTATGACGGAAATGCAGACACATACATTGTTTATAATGTGGCAGCAGAAAAGCCGGGCGGATTTGCAGATGATAACCCGGCTGTGAATGAAATGTATTTTCAGGTACATCTTTTTGTACCTTTAAATAAAAATTATCTCAATATGCAAAAGGCTATTAAAACCGCTTTATTTTTAAGCGGTTTTTCTTATCCAAAAGTTGCCTTAAATACTGTTGAGAGAGATGTTAAAAAAAGACACATATGCTATGAGACAAACATAGCGGAAAGCGAGGTTTAAATGGCACAGGTAGGTTTAAAAGCATTTTTACATGGTGAGTTAAAGGATGGTAAGTATAAAGCACCTTCCAAACTTGCGGGGGCGATTGAGTTCAAGGAAAACTTAAACTCGAATGATGCGAAACTTTATGCGGATGATGTATTGCAGGACAGCGACAGCTCAGTAACAGGCGGTGATATAACGCTTGGTATTGATGATGACGATCCTGCTATCTTTGGCCCGCTTCTTGGACAGAAGAAAAACAGCATTGCATTAAGCGGCGGAGACTCGAAAACAGTTGATGTATATGATGCTACAAGCAATGATGAGCCTATAGCGGTAGGATTTGGCTATATCAGCAAGAAAAATGGTGGAAAGTATAAAGTTGTTTTCTATCCGAAAGTTAAATTTGCACCGTATTCTGTTGATGCAAAGACTAAAGAGGAAAAGTTGGAATATACAACACCATCTGTTGTAGGTACTATTTACCCTGATGAGCAGACAGGGCTTTACAGAAGAACGGCTGTTGTTGAGTCGGAGGCAGATGCCGTAGCTGCTCTTAAAGCATTATTTACACCGACAGCGGAGTAGTTTTGTTATTTTTTGAAAAGTTGTATGCTGCATTGCCGGGCAGTGCGGCATATTTTGATGTGAGAGGATGGTGAGGTTATGAGGATATTTAATCTGAGCATTGATGGGAAGACTTATCCAGCTTGTTGTGGAATAAGAGCACTTGCACAGCTTCAGAAAAAGTATGGAAGTTTGAAAGAGTTTGAAAATAAGATATTTTCACGAAGTGATGATACTGAGAAAAGTGAAAATTATCTGGATGAAATTGATTATCAGGTGCTGCTTGATACTACAATGCTTTTCCTTGAGGAAGGGGCAGAGGCTACAGGGAAGAAAGCTCCTGATAAAAAGATTGTGTATGCGGTTTCTAATCCGGCAAAACTTGCAACAGAAATTTTTACCACATATGCAGGCTCAATGTTTCCGGAAAATGAGAACGATGAAAAAAACTCGGAGAGCCAGACGGAGGGAGAATAAATTTCGTCTGGTATAAGTTGATTGCAAAGACAAAACTGGGATGCTCTGAGACAGAATGTAATTTTCTGTCAATCGGGGAATTTTCTGATCTGTACTACGAATATAAGAATGTATTTGACCTTGAAATGAGTATGCTTGCATCTTCAATCTGCAATATGTTTGCAGGAGGCTCTGCAAATACATATGAGAAGATGATAACCAGTGCAGAGGAAAGAGAAGAAATTATTAATTTTTAGAAGCGGAGTGATAAGATGGCGAATAAAAATAAAATTGGTGCATCAATAGTGCTTGAGGGTGAGAAAGAGTTTAATGCAGCGGTTAAGGATTGTAATAGACAGCTTAGGGGAATGAAATCAGAGCTTAGTCTTGTTAAAGAGAAGTATGCCGAAAATGCGAACAGTCTTGAAGCACTTCAGGCAAAGCATAAAGTTCTTTCTCAGGTGCTTCAGGGACAGAGAAGTAAACTCGATGCAACAAAAGCCGGTTATGTGCATAGTGCTGAGTCGCAGAAAAAAGTTGCAGATGGTCTTGAAAAGTTAAGAGCAGATTATAAAAATGCACAGGCTGAGATGGATAAAATGAAGAAATCCGGAACAGCCACGGATGCGGAGCTTGATAAGCAGCAGAAAACCATTGATGAACTTGCAGAGGCAATAAAAAAAGGCGAGAGAAATTATGAAGCCGCCGGCAGCAGAGTAGAAAACTGGAAAAATAAGTTAAATACTGCGGAAGCACAGACTATCAGAGCAAACAGAGCCTTGAATACAAATGATAAGTATATGAAAGAGGCCAAAAACTCGGCAAATGGCTGTGCAACATCAATAGACCAGTATGGAAAATCAGTCAGGGAAGTAAGGGTTAGTGTTGAACAGCTTGGAGAAAGTAACAGACAGGCTTTTAATAATCTTGCAGACCAGATTGTTGCGTCAGGAATAAAAGAAAAGGTCGAGGACATAGCAAAATCATTGTATGAGTGTTCTGAGAGTGCTGAGAAGTTTGAAACAGCTTCAGCAAAGGTTAGTACGATTGCTGATACATCGAAAAAGTCGATGGGAACACTTAATAAGGAGATGCTTGACCTGTCTACACAGACAGGAACGGCGGTGACGGATATAGCTGAGTCAACATATCAGGCTATATCAGCGAGTGTTGATACATCAAAGGCGGTGGAAACAGTAGGTGAAGCCACTAAACTTGCAAAAGGTGGATTTACAGACAGTACAACGGCAATTGATGGTCTTACAACGGTTCTTAATTCTTATGGAAATAAGGTTAAAGATGCGTCTGAGGTATCAGATGTATTCCTGACAGTACAGAACTTAGGTAAAACATCGGTTAATGAGCTGGCATCAAGTATTGGTAAAGTTGCTACCAATGCGGCGAATTATGGTGTTTCATTGCAGGACTTGGGAACGGCATATATACAGCTTACTAAAAGAGGTATTGAAACAAGTGAGTCTACGACGTATATTAAGTCTCTTATGAAAGAACTATCAAAACAGGGACAAAAGGTCGCATTGACATTACAGACAGAAACCGGCAAATCATTTGCAGAGTTAATGTCAGAGGGAAAATCGCTTGGTGATGTTATTCAGATATTAAGTGACAGCGTTGGCGGTGATGCAACAGCATTTTCAAATCTTTTCAGCCGTCAGGAAGCTGCAACTGCAGCAACAGTTCTTTTAAAGACAGGAACAGAGGATTATAACAATACTCTGAAAAAGGTGACGAATAGTACCGGTGCGGCTGATGAGGCTTATAAAAAGATGACTGATACATCAGAGACAGCTAAACAGAAGATGTTAAATGGTATTGAGAATTTAAAGATTGCTATCGGAACACAGCTTAATGAGTCTCTTGACGGTATGTATCAGCATGGTCAGAAAGCGATTTCATGGGCTAAGGAATTTGTTGAGGAAAATCCAGATGTTGTAAAGGCGGTTGTATCGCTTACAGCATCGCTTGCTACATTGACGACAATTTTTGTTGGGCTTACAGTCGTAAAAACAGTTACTCCACTTATTACAGCTTTTAAAGTAGCTCTTATGGCACATCCTATAGGACTTGCGGCAACAGCTTTGGCAACACTTGTAGCAGGGTTTGTAGCAGCAGAAGCGCAAACTAAGAAAAATGTTACTGCAACTGAAAAGGCAGCACAGGCGGACCAGAAAGAAATTGATAAGCTGAACGAAAAGACTAAGGCTATAAAAGAAAGTGTACAAGCTGCAAAGGATAGTTTTTCATCTGCTGAGGAAGAAGTGGCAGCAGTGGAGATGCAGGCTGAAAAATTGATGAAACTTAATTCAATTGAGAAAAAGAATACTTCTCAAAAAAATGAAATGAAAGCAATAGTAAATTCGTTGTCAGGACAGATACCTGAACTGGCGAAAGCTTATGATGAAGAAACTGGCAAGCTTAAGTTATCTAATACTGAAGTAAAAAAATTAGTTGCAAATTATGAGCAGTTGTATATGACGCAGGCAGCATGGGATGACATAAAAGAACAGTATAAACAGAAGCGTAAAGCGAAAAATTTACTTACCGAGGCTAACAAAGAACTTAAAGAATCAGAAGATAGAGTAACAAAAGCGGAGAACGCCGCAATTGAAGCAGAAAAGGAGTGGAATAAGGAAGCTAAAAAGCATCAGAATGATGCATATTTCGATGTAAATAATAATGAACAGCATAAAAAATGGATAGAGGCACAAAGCAAATATGCGGCAGAGCAGGAGAGAAATGATAAGACATCTTCTAAGTTAAATAAAACAATCGAAGAACAGAAAAAAATAGTAGGTGATTGTGAAGAAAATATTAAAAAGTTACAAAAAGAGATAGATGATTATGGAAAAGTAACAGATAAGCAGAAAAACAAAACAAATGCTTCAGCCAATGCCGCAAAGAAAGCTGCAAAACAGTATAAAAATCTTGGAAAAGCATTTGATACTGCCGTTGCTCAGATGAGTGGCTCAGGATTAAAAGTTGATGATGCCACAAAGAGAGCTTTCAATAATTCTGTAAGTATTGCAAAAAAAACAGGTACAAAAATACCTAAAGGGTTGGCGGCTGGATTAAAGGATGGAAGCAAGTCGCCTGAGACAGCGGTGGTTGCTTTGAGAACAGCGATAAATAAGCAGTTGACGGTAATTGCTGTCAATGCAAGAAAGCAGGGTGCATATATTCCGGAGGAAATAACTAAAGGAATAAATGGAAGTTCAGATGATCCTACAGTGGCATATGAGGTGATAAACAAGCAGATTCAGAAGCGTGCCGACAATATGCAGAAAAAGCTTAATAAGGTTGGTATAAATATTTCTTCTGGGATGAAGAGAAGTTTTGAAAAGGGTGGACAAAATTCATTAGATGCTATACAGAGGGCTAATAATAAGATAACAAAACTTATGAAAGATGCCGGAGTGAATAGTGTTGATGGTCTGCTTGCCGGAGTGGAGAAAAAGAAAGCTGAGGTTGTTAAAGCTTATGAGAATTTAGGTGATGCTGCTGATAAGGCTTTTAAAAAGAAACTTGATATTCATTCACCTTCAAGAGTCTTTAAAAAGTCTGGTGAATATACAGTTGATGGTTTGATACAGGGTATTGAATCAAGTTCCAAAAATGTTGGAAAATCTGCTGAACAACTTGGAAATATTCTTGTAAAAGAATTGTCAGATAAAATAAAGAATAAAGACCTGAAAACAAATGGAAAAGGTTATAGTGATGTTACGATTGCAAAGTGGTGGAAAGCTGTAGTTAATGCTACATATGCCGGGACTACTGCGCATACAAGAGCATTGCAGAAATATTATGCTGCAAGAAATAAGGTGACTAACAATGGTGAAAAACAGAGGAAAAGTCTTGAAAAGCAGAGAGCAGCATATCAAAAAAAGCTGGAAAAAGAGCAGAAAGAGCGTCAGAAAAAGCTTGAGGCACAGAGAAAGGCTTTTGAGAAAAAACAGCAGGCTCTTGTTACAAATCTTCAAAATAAAATTGAAATGAGAGATTTGAAGACTAATGGCAATGGTTACAATGAAAAGACTATTAAAACGTATTGGGATAAGGTTGTTAAGGCAACGAAAAAAGGGACATCTGCACATACCGAGGCTTTGAAACAGTATTATGAAGCAAGAAATAATTTTGTTAATAGTAAAAAAGAGTATTTAAGTAATTATAAAAAAAGTTATAAAGAGTATATGTCAACTCTTAAATCAGAGTTGAAAGAACTTAAAAATACATATAACGAAGAGGTGAAGTCAACTAAGGAATCTATCACATCAAGTTTTAGTATTTTTAGTGATGTTAGTCTGTCAAAAACGGATGATGAAAACGGTCTTGTAGTGAATTTACAACGTCAGGTTGATGCACTTCAAAAATGGCGTACAAATTTGCAGATACTTCGCAATAGAGGAGCATCAGATGAGATGATGAAAGAAATAGAAGGTCTTGGTGTGACTTCTGCAGGTGATGTTGAAACTCTTACAAAGATGAATGACCAGCAATGGGCAGAGTATAAGCAGTTATATAGTCAAAAAAATGTTGTAGCACAAAAGGAAGCTGTAACGCAAAATCAAGATTTGAAAAAATCAACGGAAAAGCAGATGAAAGATCTTGAGAAAAAATATAAGACTAAGATTGCAAAACTTAAGAAAACTTACAATAAAGAGATGAAATCAATAGGTGCTTATGTTACAAAAGGATTTGCGAATGGTATAGAAAAAGGAAGTAATGATGTATATAAGGCTATAGCGAAGCTTACCGGACAGACGGTAAAGCAGGTTAAGAAAAACCTTGGAATACATTCACCGTCAAAAGTAATGGCTGAACTTGGAGCATATACAGGTCTTGGTTTTGCACAGGGATTGCAAAGGGAAACACAGGGACTTGCAGACATTATTACCGGAAACCTTCCAACAACGGTACAAGATGTAAGTTCAGGAGCATCAGGTTTACAAAAATCAAATCAGCAATTAAATCTTACGATTCAAATGGATGGAAATGTGGTTGGAAAAGCTGCATTAAACACTGTGGATATGTTACAGGGGGCAAAGGTTAATCTTACGAGAAGGGGGATAGCAAATGCGTGATTTTTCGTTTAATGACATAAGGGCATCTAACAAGGGAATGACAGTGGAGAGTATAGATATAGGATATCCTTCTTTTAGAAGCTCTGAGACTACGGTTCCGTTTCGTGACTCGACAATTGATGTATATGACCTAATTGGATTGAAAGTTTACGATGACAGAACTATCACAGTAAAGATGTGGAAAAAGTGTATAGATAGATTAGAGGTTGAGAAGTCTAAAAATGAGGTCGCAAATTGGCTGTATGCTCAGGCTGGTAAGGTGAGATTTGTTGACAGTGCATTGCCTGAGAAGTTTTTTAAAGCAAAAATCAGTTCCTTTGATGCGTCTGCATCAACGAGAAAAGCTTGTATTATTACTGCTACATTTAAGGCAGATCCGTATATGTACTCAGTAAAAGAGGGCGGTGAAAAGACTATATGAGGACTATTACAATTTTTAAAAAAACTGAAAACAGAACAGTTAAAAATGAAATTATTCATAATATGCAGCCGGATGATATGCAGAGAAAATTGTCGGGAAGTATATCAAGAGAATTAAACTGTATTGATTCATTGTCGTGTGATATTTATCCGGATAATCCCGGATATGAAATGTTGGTACCATGTCTTACTGAAATTCAGTGTATTGATGATAATGATGTAGAGTTTTTAGGTCGAGTTCTCAAAGCTGTTCCACTGATGGATAACAATGGAGTGATATACAAGCAGGTAACCTGTGAGGGATATCTTGCCTATCTTCAGGACAGTAGTACAGATATTGAGCCGTTTAATATGTCACCTGTTGATATGGCAAAGGAACTGATTAAAAGACATAACAGCAGTGTACCGCAGCATACATTTCAAATAGAGTTTGACCAGACTGTTACAGATACAGAAAAAGCAGAGTTATCAACAAGCGGAGGAACGACATTTGATGAATTTTCAGCATTGATTTCAAAATACAACTGGGAGATTTTACTTTCTTATAAGGTTGTTGATGGAAAAGCAGTACCGGACAAGCTGACAGTTTCAAAAAAGATTGGAAAGATATGCGGTGATAGTGTAATAGAAATTGGAAACAATCTTTTATCTTATTCATGTGAGCAGGACATGAGTAATCTTTGTACGAGAATAATTCCACTTGGTACAAAAGTTTATACTGATGAGGATAATCTTGAAAGGGTTAGCATAGCCTCTGTAAATAGTGGAAAGAAGTATCTTTCAAAGAATGAAAATTTGTATGGAGTAATTCAGCGTACAATATTGTATGAGGATATCAAAGAGCCAAAGGAACTCTTGAAAGAAGCGGAAAAATATATTGAAGCTTATTCTGAGCCATACAGTAGCTATACAATATCGGCAATAGACCCACATCTTCTTGATAGTACAAAAGAAAAAATCAAGGTTGGAAACTGGTACAAAGTTAATGCTAAGTTGCTTGGTATTGATGGTGTCATGTTAAGGGTAAATAAACAGACGATAAGTCTTGACAATCCTGCAAATGACAGCTTCAGTGTGGGAAATACGACGGCGGCTACAGCATCAGGTTCTATAGCTGGTGCAGTAACCGGTGAAAAATTAAGTCTTATTGTAGACCAAAGCAATACACAGAATGTTGTTGTAACTAAGCAGTTGGCTGCACAAGAGGCATGGATAAAAGACTTAAGGGCGTCAAGTATAACGACAGATAACCTGGTTGCTAAAGTGGCACAGATAGACAGTCTTACAGCTACAGACGCAATTATAAAAAATATTGTTGCTCAAACGATAACAACAGATAATATAACAGCTGCTGTGGGAAATATAAAGAATCTTACATCGGATTCGGCCATTATTGACACAATCAGGAATACAATAATTACATCGGACTTTTCAGATTCTGTTGTAGCGAGGATGAGCAACGGTGTTATTAAAAGTGCGCTTATTGAATCGTTGTCTGCTGATAAGATAGCTGCAGGCAAAATCTATACGGATGATGTACAGATACAGTCTAAAGATGGCTGTATGGTGTTGAAAGATTCAACGATGCAGATATCTGATGGAAATCAGGTAAGAGTTCAGATTGGCAAGGATGCAAACGACAACTATACAATCATAATATATGATGAAAATGGAAATGTTCTCTGGGGCGAAGGTGGAATTACTGAAAATGCAATAAGGGATGGTCTTATCAATGACAAGATGGTAGATGATAACGCAAATATAAATGCGAAAAAAATAAATCTTCCGTCTTTGATAAAGGAAATAAACGATGGAACAGAAACGATAAAGTCCAGCGCAATAAATTATGATCCTACGGGACAGACATTAGATGTTACTTTTAACCGGATTGAATCACAGCTTTTAGATGATCTTGGATATAACCTTTATTATGACAGTCAAACAATGAAGGATGGATGGTCATTTGTTGGAAATTATTTAGAAGCCGGTGAAAAACAATGGGACAGAGAATATAAACATTATGAATGTAAAATATTCAGACTATCTGACAGTTATTCATACATAGACAGTTCATTTATGCCGGAAGATGGGAAAGTATATACGTTATCAGCATATATAAAAGGCAGAGCAATGGTTTATTATCCTGTTGGCCTTGAAGTTGGGGATGTGTATGAGTTTTCAGAAGCAACGAGAGTGAAATATGATTTTACATATGACAGCAAAAAAGGAAAGCCTGTATTTACTCCGGCAGATGATTTGGGAAGTATTGAAATATATGCGATAAAGCTTGAATATGGTGGAGCAATGACGGCATATTGTCTAACAGCGGATGAAGAAGGAAGAGAAGAAAAGGTACAAATGTCGGCATTTCATGTAAGCAGCACTAATTTGAAATCAGAATTTTATGAAAAAGACAAAGAGAACAAAAAGAAATTTTCTTTGATTAGTCAGACGGTTGATGAAATAAAAACAAAAGTCGGAGTTATTGATGGCGATTATATAACAGGTTCAGAATTAAAACAGACAGCAAAAGAGATAAATGCTAAAGTGTCAGAAATATATCAAACCAAGGATGGAATGAACAATTATGCTAAATCTTCAGAACTTAGTTTGAAAGCCGATAAAGCTACACTAGGGAATTATCAAACGATTGCGGGTATGAGCAGTTATGCGACAACAACATGGGCAAAAAATCAGATAGACAGTAAAGTTTCTGTGGGTGGGGTATGTAGTGAGATAAACCAGTCATCAGAGCAGATTACACTTAATTCTAACAGGCTTGTTGTAAATAGTTCTAACTTTAGTTTAGATAGAAATGGTAATGTCAGAATGAAAGGAAAAGTCGAAGCTACTTCAGGTTCAGTGGGTCCGTTTAATATAACAAACAATGGACTTGAGTGGGCGAGTGGTGGAACAAAAGTCTGGTCAAATGTTATTTTTACAGATTTTATTGAAGCGCAAGGGGCAAGCAAGCGTCTGGTAATTGGTGCTGAATCAAGTACGAATCGAGGAAAAGTTGATATAAATAGTTCAGATGGCGGTGTTTGGATAAACAATGCTTATTTTAATCCAAGGGATGCAATTGACTTAAATTCATCAAAAATAAATGTATTATATTCTTCTGCGGGAAATGTTAAGATTGAAAACTGCAGAGGTTTTATATCTGAGGGTAGTTCAGGATATGGTAACTTGGCCACAGTAGGATATGTGAAGTCTAAAGTATCATCAGATGAACGTATCAAGAAAAATATTGTTGAGATTCCCGATATTCAGGATATTTATATGGATATACCAATTTACAGTTTTGAATATGACGGAATTGCTGAAAGAAATGGTATATGCTTTGGAACAACTGCGCAGGCGATAGAAAGAGCTTTTGCTAAACATGATTTAAACATAGATGATTACAACATAGTTGGTAAGCGTACACCAAGCGTTTTTAATGGAGAATACAAACATATTCCGACAGGTGATGATTTACATTACATTAACTGGGAAAATCTAAATGGAATGAGTGTTTGTATGATTCAGAAATTAGTAAAAGATTTTCAGAAATTAAAACAGGAAATTGCTAAATTAAAACAAATATAAGGAGGTAATTAGGATGGTTAAATTGAATAAACAGACGTCAGTGACAGGAGTGAGTGTATTAGAGGTTGATGGAAAAGAAGAACAGGTGGCTTATATGAGTGCAACTATTCCGGTCAATGATGCACCGAATACGAGTAAAGTTATTCAGAATGTAGAATTGTTCAATGCAAATAAAGATGAGATTTTAAAAGATTTTGCTGCATTTGATGAGTATATTTATTCTTTGTTTCCAATAGAGCAAAGTGGATCGGAAAATTAAAGATGGAGGTGAATTATGGAAATACCAGTTACATTAAATGTTAAATCTGCCAATGTAATACCGGTAATAAACTGTATGCAGGGAGATACTCCGACAATTATATGTACTATCATGAATGGGGATGATACTTTTATTGCAGACCCTGGAGAATTTGACCTGTGTGTATGTGAAGGCGAAACGGCCAAACATAAGGCAATATCAATTAAATGTGCAGTTAATAGCAATATTGTTACAGTACATTTAACTAAAAATGAAACAGATGAGGCGGGGGATTTGAAACTATGTATAAGTTTTTCAAATACGGCTCAGGAGTTAGTGGTGAGTACATTTCCATTTATTTTAAAGGCTACTGAAAATCCTGCTTATTCGGCTGTAGGACAGAAGGAAAATATAAAAGCTTTAACAGATTATATAGCGGAAGCAAAGAAATATGCAGATGCTGCAAAAAATTTAGAAACAAATGTAGCTGAATCTGTGGAAAATGTGAAAAAGTATGCAGAAAGTGCATCAGAAAGTGTTATAAATGCAGAAAAATCCAAAAAGCTGTCCCAGTCATATGCGATAGGAGATAGTGGAGTAAGAGAAGGAGAGGAAAAAGATAATTCAAAGTATTATAGTGAAAAATCAGCGGAAAGCAAACAAGCAGCAGATAAGGCGGCGGAGCTGGCAGGTCAGAAAGCAGAAGAGGCGAGACAGTTAGGGCTAGAAGCGTCCGAGAATGCGAAAAGTGCATCAGAGAGTGTTATAAATGCAGAAAAAGCTCAAAAGCTGTCCCAGTCATATGCGATAGGTAATAGTGGATTAAGAGAAAATGAAGAAAAAGATAATTCAAAGTATTATAGTGAAAAGTCAGCGGAAAGTAAGCAAGCAGCAGATAAGGCGGCAGAGCTGGCAGGTCAGAAAGCAGAAGAAGCGAAACAGTCAGGGCTAGAAGCGTCCGAGAATGCGAAAAGTGCATCAGAGAGTGTTATAAATGCAGAAAAAGCAGAAAAACTGTCGCAGTCATATGCATTAGGAGATAGTGGAATAAGAGAAGGAGAGAAAAAAGATAATTCAAAGTATTATAGTGAAAAGTCAGCGGAAAGTAAGCAGGCAGCCGATAAGGCAGCGGAACTGGCAGGTCAGAAAGCAGAAGAGGCGAGACAGTTAGGGCTAGAGGCGTCTGAGAATGCAAAAAGTGCATCAGAGAGCGTTACAAATGCAGAAAAAGCTCAAAAGCTGTCACAGTCATATGCGATAGGTAATAGTGGATTAAGGGAAAATGAAGATACTGATAACTCAAAATGGTATGCACAACAGGCTGAGAAATATGCAAAGCAAGCGGAGGATATTGCAGGCGGTAACTTCATACCTGAGTCTGAAAAGGGAATTGCAGGCGGTGTAGCTGTATTGGATGCTAACTTAGCAGTAGCTAAAGCAGTTGCAGACGAAGATGGAAATAATATTAAAAAAAGTTTGAAAGGCAAATCTGATAGCAATCATACACATCTATATGCAGGTTCAAATACCGCTGGAGGAATTGCAAATTCTTCAAATTTAGTATATGCAACATCACATCAAGGAGAGTGGTATCAAAATTCTCAATGGGATGGAACTTATTTTCAAACAAACTATAAGCATGGGGATGATGTTTTACCTATGAGAGTAGGTTATTCAGGTTATAGTGACAATTCTGGAAAAGTAAATAATCATACAGTAAGCAGTGATGTGCCGGCAAATGCAAAGTTTACTGATACTACATATTCAGATGCAACAACCTCGGCTCATGGATTGATGAGTACCAGTGATAAATCTAAATTAAATGGTATTGCAGCAGGTGCAAACAAAACAACAATTTTAAATTCACTTGCCGCCACCACAACAGGGTACGCTTTAGATGCTATACAGGGGAAAGCACTAAATGATAAGATAACTGCGATAAATGACAGTTTAGCGAAAAATATTCAATTTGATTATCTTGAAAATTTATCAGTTACTTCCGACACTTTAATGCAAGATTATTACTCGGAAATGCCTATTCGCACAATTGCAGGAATAATAACCCGACCGCAAGATACAAATAGTTGTTATTTAATAGCAAAACATACCGCTTTGTACGGAAACGCTTTAAAAATGAATTATGGAGGTGAAATAAAACTATATACTCTTGCTGACGGAAAGTGGACTTCAAGGGTTTTATAGCATTTTTTGTAAAAAATACACTTTAGTTTTTAAAAATTCCACGTGCATTTAACGTATAATTCACTGGTATATCCGCTGTAAGTGGGCGTAAAAATACATTGCCATTTGTTTTTACAGTTAATACGGCAGCGTTATTATCATAATAAACAAGATAATTATATGGCACATCATCAGGTGTATAGGTTAGTTTACAAAAATAATAGTCAGTACCTTTTGTTAAAGCTTGTTTTGTTGTAAAAACAATTGCAAAATCTACCAAACGGCAACCTGTAAGGATATAAGCTTGCAAGGTGTTATATGAAACATAAGTTGTATCCGTTTCGACAAATAAGTTTGAACCTACATTTTGCCAAGCCATATGCGCTAAACTGTCATTTAACACATATATAAATTTATTTTTAAGAAAGGAATAAAAACATTATGAAAATCAAATTAAAAGACAACACAGAATTAGAAGTTACAGACAACAGTATAGCAACAACAATTACTGCAGAATTTGATACAGTAGTAGAGATTGAAGACAACAGACAGAAATTAACGGACAAAAATTTGTCAGAATTTAAGTTTGTTAATGATGATGGAAATATCGTAGGTAATTATGAAAATTATACCTTTGATAATGTGACATACGCTGAAAAGGATAATAAATTTATTGCTACATATCACTTGCATCAGTATTCAGATATTGAGGTCAGATTGAATGCGATTGAAGAGGGACAGACTACTCAGAATGATGCCATTGCCGAGATGTCAGAGGTTATTTATAGTGAATAGAAAGGGGGTGGGCGAGATGGCGAAATTTTGGTCTGAGAGAATTTCATACGATTTAAATCGTATTGACGAAGTTCCGGCGAAATTAAGAGTAAAAGTAAAAAAATATATCGAACAGCATGTAGAAGCTTAAAGGCTTCTTTTTTAATGCCTAAAAAGGCAAGAAAGGAGACACAAATGGCAGCATACGCAATAGAAATAATAATAGCAGTTATTTCAATGCTCGGCACAGCGAGCGGAGCATATTTTGCAAATAAAAAATCAACAGCTCTTGTAGCATACCGCTTGGAACAGTTGGAGAAAAAGCAGGATGTACATAATCAGGTAATCGACCGGGTTTATAAGCTGGAAAAATCCGTAGCTTTAAATTCGGAAGATATAAAAGTAGCAAATCACAGAATAGAGGATTTAGAGAAGAAATAAGGAGGTTTTTATTTATGTTTAAGAATTGTGTGTTTAAGGTAAGTGTTAATACTCAGAAATGGGTAAAATCTGCTACGGTTAGAGCGATTAAAACAATGGCTCAGACGGCAGTTTCAGTGATAGCAGTTGGAAGTACCGTGGCAGGTGTTGACTGGAAACTTGCAGTATCTTCGGCGGTAGTAGCCGGAGTTGTAAGTATTCTGACATCAGTTGCCGGACTTCCAGAAGTAAAATGCGAAGAATAGCATAAATAAGAGTGTAAAGTACACGGAAAGTGAGGACAAAGACTATGAGTAAGATAAAATCAGTAACAGTACATGGAGGACACAATCCTGCCGGTAAGATAGCCTGTGGTGCAAGTGACTATATTGACGAGAGCAGAGAGGACAGAATTGTCACTAAGAAGGTAGTACATTTGCTGAAAAAGAATGGGATTAAAGCATATGATTGTACGGTAAATAACGGAACAAGCCAGCTGGATGTGCTCAGAAAAATTTGTGCAAAATGTAATTCAAAGGTTAGAGATATAGATATTTCCATACATTTCAATTCCGCAGACCATCAGAAAGTACAGGATGGGAAAACAATGGGAACTGAAGTGTGGGTAAGAGATACAACAGGGATTAAAGGGGATTTGTCAAGGAGAATTTGCAATCAGATTTCTAAGCTTGGTTTCCGAAATAGAGGTGTGAAAACAACATCAGGATTATGGGTTTTAAATAAGACATCAAAGCCGGCACTTCTTATTGAGGTGTGTTTTGTATCTGACCCTGATGATGCAAAGCTTTATAAAGCTAACAGAGACAATGTTGCGAAAGCTATCGTACAGGCAATATTAAATTATAATAAGAAACATTGATATGTTTACTTAAACAAAAAGGTAAAAGTATCAATATTGCATATGAAAATGAAATAATATACAATATCAATAAATATTTAAAAGTAACATATAGGTAACAAAGTGTTAGAATTACGTTGTTTTAGGTAATATATAATTAAAGAGAGTATAATCCAAACAAATTTAAAAAAGGGCGTAATTCTATGAAAACCGTGTGTTTTCAGGGATTGCGCCCTTTGTGCAAGTTGCTTTATGATATGTTGTTGTATTGAAAATCTGTAGAAATAGGAATAAAAACCCAAAAAGTGTCGCATACTTTCGGGGGTTACATTTCCTGAAATTTTTGAAATATAATAAAAAGACCTTGGAGAGGGTCTATAAACAATACTACTTTATAGTATGAGGAGCATAAAATTTTGAATCTGACAAACATAGATAAATTAAACATTATTATTGAGCAAGGGATGTTTGAGCCGATAAGTGTAAATCAAAATAGTGATGAAAATGAAAGAAGCGATTACAAAATTATTTATCTTATGAATGACACAGTTGAAAGTTTCCTTGTATTTAAAAATGCGAAATGTACAGGTGAATATATCGAAAAGTTTGAGGGATTTACGGATATTGAGCTGGAAAAGAGAGATGATGGGTATGTGCTTATAGTGAAGCAGGAGCAGACGTATTTTCTTATTTTTTTTGATGACATTGAAATTGAAAATCATTATTATAACTATGGAAGTATAGGTCATTTCTGGATAAAAAGATATGAACATCTGCGTGTTTTAGAGTATCAGACTGCGATTGTATGGGATAAGATGTGTTATTTAGGGGAGGGGGCATGTACTGCTGAGGAGCTTAAAATAGCATCGTTAAAACAGTTTCCACCGTTGAATTATTGCAGTTATCCATGTGTTTCAGACATTTATCAGGTACCGCTTGAAGATAAGTGGCATCTTTCTGAGGATGCCAATGAATTTATGATAGAACTGGCGGAAAATGCCGGGGATGATGATTTAAAACGAATGCTTTTAGATTATGGAAAAAATCCAACTGTAAGGAATGCAAAGAGATTGGCAAAGATTTTCAGATTAAAAAAGCACAGAAAAGTTGTGATGATGCTTATGGAGTACATAAAAAAAGCAGCGTCTGTTTATCCGGACAGAAAATTTAACATATATGTTGAAGAAAATAAAAGTCTGCTGATGAAAAAAGCATTTGAGAGAAAAAAGGAATTAGAAGATAATAAAAGAGAAGCAGTAGTTTATAGAGAAGAACCGTTTGTTTATGATTGTGACGGTGTGGAATTTAATGTCTATATAATGATATGGAAGAATGGTATTAGAAACAGCCATGTTGAGATTGAAAAGATAGAATTATAATGAAAGGAATATTAAAAATATGATAAAAAATCTTATATTTGATGTTGGTGGTGTACTTCTTGATTACAGATGGAAAGAAATGCTTATGGATTATGGTCTTGATGAAGCAGATGCTGTAAGAGTCGGAACACAGATGTTTGATGATCCTGATAGAACATGGAGTATCTTTGACCTCGGGACAAAAACTGATGAAGAAATTGCGGATACATTTTGTAAAAAATATACTGATGATGAGGAAGTGATAAGGTGGTTTATCAGACATGGCGAGTATATGCATGTAGCGAGACCAAAGGTATGGAAAAGAATTCATGAATTGAAAGAGAAAGGATATAAAATTTATATATTGTCAAATTATCCTGAGTCTTTGTTCAAAAAGCATACAGAATATGCGGATTTTATGGATGATATTGACGGATTGATGGTTTCATATATGATACATAAAGCTAAGCCTGATGAAGCCATATATAAAGCTCTGTGTGACAAGTATAATCTTGACAAAAGTGAGAGTATTTTCTTTGATGACAGGGAAGAAAATGTTGATGGAGCAATGAAATTTGGAATAAAGGCGGTAAGAATTTTATCTGAACAGGTTCTTTTGGATGAACTTGATAAATTTTAAAAATGTCAGTTACTATTTTAAAACGAAGGTATGGAGACGTTTAAAAAAGGCAGTATCAATAATATCTGGTGCAGATTATTTTGTTAATATAAAACATAGTAACGGCTTTACATAATAAAGCTGTTGGAATATAATTATGACTTAAGGAATTATCAAAAAAAAGTTGCATTGCGGTTTATGCCGTAGAAAGGGAGGTTTTCATGAAAATATTGGTATTAGGCGGAGCCGGCTATATCGGTTCACATACAGTTAGTGAACTTGTAGATGCGGGGGAAGATGTAGTTATAGCAGACAGTCTTGAAACAGGACATATTGAAGCTGTAAATCCAAAAGCAAAGTTTTATCAGGGAGATATCAGAGATAAAAAATTTATAGATAGTGTATTTGATAATGAAAAAATAGATGCAGTTATTCATTTCGCTGCAAACTCACTTGTGGGTGAGAGTATGACAAACCCATTGAAATATTATGACAACAATCTATATGGCACAAAAGTTCTTCTTCAGAGCATGGTTGAACATGATGTAAAAAAGATTGTATTTTCATCAACAGCAGCAACTTATGGGGAGCCTGAGAGTATTCCGATTCTCGAATCAGACAGGACAGAACCTACAAATCCATATGGAGAAACAAAACTTTCAATGGAAAAGATGATGAAATGGACAGATGTTGCACATGGTGTTCACTATGTTGCGCTCAGATATTTCAATGCCTGCGGAGCTCATGTAAGCGGAGAGATAGGAGAGGCACACAATCCTGAGACACATCTTATTCCTCTTATACTTCAGGTTCCAAACGGACAGAGAGAGTCAATAAGTATTTTTGGTGATGATTATGATACAAAAGATGGTACATGCGTAAGAGATTACATTCATGTAACAGATCTTGCACAGGCACATATACTTGCAGTTAAGTATCTTATGGACGGTGGAAAGAGTGATGTATTTAATCTCGGAAACGGTGTAGGATTTACTGTAAAAGAGGTAATAGAGACAGCAAGAAAAGTAACAGGTCATCCTATTCCGGCAGTTGTATCACCACGCCGTGGCGGAGACCCTGCAAAACTTATCGCATCAAGTGAAAAGGCAAAGAGTATACTCGGATGGAAACCTGAACATGCAGAACTTGAGGAGATAATTGCAACGGCGTGGAAGTGGCATAAAAATCATCCGCATGGATACGCAAAATAATTAAATACGGGAAATATAAAAATACAGAGAATATGTTTAACTACAATAAATAAAAATCTTAAAAAAGCAGTAATGAAGTAAATGTTCATTACTGCTTTTTGCATGGTTTGCAGTTTTGTTAATTATGTGCTGTTGTGCTAAGTGAATTTAAACAGTGTAAATTTGTTTATTTATTCTGTTCTGCAAGTTTATCTGCATAAATCTTTTTATAAACTTTATCGATTTCTGCTTCATCAAGATTTGTTTCAAGGAAAAATTCAACTGCGTAAAGTGCCTGTGCTACGAGCATTTCAAGTCCGTTTACACCTGTCATTCCAAGTTCTTTTGCCTGAGCGACAAGTTTCGTCTCAAGTGGGTTGTAAATTACATCTGCAACTGCTTCACATTTAGGAAATTTAGTCAAATCGACAGGTGAAGCGTCGCATTTAGGAAACATGCCGACAGGACTTGTATTTGCAATAAATTCTGCATCTGTGTGTTTTTCAAAACATTCATCATAAGTGATGGCTGAGTCTGTTTTGATAATATCTACAATGATAACTTCTTTTGCCCCCATTTTCTTTAAAACTGCAACAACAGCTTTTGAAGCACCGCCGTCACCGAGCACAACGCATTTTTTTCCTTCTATAGAAATATTATGTTTTTTAAGCATATACATAAATCCTGAGAAGTCTGTATTATGACCGTAGAGTTTGCCGTCTTTATTAACAATAGTGTTTACGGCACCGATTGCCTGTGCATTTTCGTCAAGTTCATCAAGATAAGGGATTACATCCTTTTTGTAAGGGATTGTAACATTTATTGATTTAAATTCACGTCTGCTCATAAAATCATCAAAATCTTCTTTGCTGACAGGATGTATTTCATATGTATAGTCTGCAAGACTCTCATGTATTTCTTTTGAGTAGCTGTGTCCGAGTTTTTCTCCTATTAAACCGTATTCCATTTTAATCTCCATTTCTGCACACTTTTTGCGGATATCAGGTTTGTGTCAAGTGTGCGGATACGCAAATCCTGTGTGTAAAAAGTATTATTTACAAAACAATCCGTGGTATCAGTTGGAAAAACAATATCTTTTGTTTCCAACATCATAAATGTGTTTCTGCTTTTTAATAATAACTCATTTAATTGATATAAGCAATAAACTTAACATATTTAAAATGTGCATACATATAAATGAAATGGGAGGTGATTTGATGGACAAGAAAAGAGAAGAAATCATAAAACTTCTTCCGAAAGAGATACGAAAGTTATTTATGATGTCGGAGATTGATTTTTCAAGGCTGCAGGAGATAAGACTGCGTGTGAATATGCCTCTTATTGTAGTTTATGGTGCAAAAGAATATTTTATTTCATGTACCGGTAAGCCGGTCAGTGAAATAAAAGAGGCATACAGGGTGACGTGTCAACAGATAAAAGAAGCGATGGTTTATATAAGCAGTTATTCAAGATATGCATTTGAGGACGAGATAAGGCAGGGATTTATTACTGTTGAGGGAGGACACAGAGTCGGAGTTGCAGGCAGGATAATATGGGATGGCGGAAAAATAAAAAGCATAACATATATTTCTTTTATAAATATAAGAATTTCACATGAGGTAATAGGCTGCTCAGACAGTGTTATAGGTTATCTGTACAATGATGACAGCTTTTATAATACATTGATAATATCTCCGCCAAGATGCGGAAAGACAACGCTTTTGAGAGATATAGTGAGAAGCATTGCAAACGGGAATGCGGGGAGCAGGGGAAGGACAGTTGGAATTGTTGATGAGAGGTCGGAGATAAGTGCCTGTCATTTAGGATGTCCGCAGAATAATATAGGCTGTCGTACAGACGTGCTTGACGGATGCCCAAAATCAGAGGGGATGATGATGCTTGTACGCTCAATGTCGCCTGAAATAGTTGCAGTTGATGAAATTGGTTCAAGGGAGGATGCTGCTGCCATAGATTATGTAATGAACTGCGGGATTAACATTATAGCGACAGTTCACGGACTTGATATGGAGGAAGTGATTAACAAACCGGTTATAGGTGAATTGGTCAGAAAGAGAATGTTTAAAAGATATATTTTATTGAAAAAAGGCATGATGAGAAAGATAAGTGCTGTATTTGATGACAGGGGGAATGTTATATATTAACAGTAAAATTAATAGGTTTTTTATTTGTTACGGTGGGAGGCTCAATGTTTGGAAGGTATATTTGGGAGCGTTATATGCTTCGTGTAAAAGTGCTGGAAGAATGGCAGAGGATGCTTATTGAGATAAACGGTGAGATAAATTATTCGGCTCAAAGCATGTCACAGATATGCAGGCAGATGTCAAAAACAAGTGTTTACGGAAAAAAATTCTGGGACGGCATAGCAAAAAAGACAGAGGAAAGAAATGCAGGACTTCCGGGTGAATTTTGGAGAGAACATCTGAGGGAATACAGGTACATAGAACTTTTGAGTAATGAAGATAGAGAAATAATATGTCAGTTTGGCGAGAGTTTTGGAACGCTGGATATCTGTTCGCAGATAAATGAAATAGAATTATTTGAAAAAAGACTTGAAAAAAATTTGTCTGATGCCAGACAAAAAATGGTTGAACAGAAAAAAATATGTATTGTTATGGGTGTTATTTCAGGGATGATGACCGGGATATGTCTTTTATAATTTTAAGGTGATAACGGCGGAATCGAAAGTATGTTTAGGAGAATGTGAATTTAGAGATATAGGAATGGAGAAATAGATGACAATAAATTTAATTTTCAGGATTGCAGCGGTTGGAATACTTGTTTCGGTACTGGGGACTGTTTTAAAACATTCGGGAAGAGATGAACAGGCATTTTTGGTGAGCCTTGCAGGTCTGATACTTGTTTTTTTATGGATAGTTCCGTATATAGAGCAGTTGTTTGAAACTATCGAAAAGCTGTTTACTATTGGGTAGATAAAAGTATATAAATTTGAAAGTGTGGTAGAAGAATGTTAAAAATAGCAATTATAGCGGTAATGGCTGTATTTCTCGCTTTGCCATTAAAAAACAGTAGACCCGAATTTGGTACGATTATAATAATTTGCGGCTGTCTTTTGATACTTGGATGTGCCGTGACTAAAATTGGCGGAATTATTGATGTTGTGGCAGGCGTAAAAAAATACATGGGTGATGAAGCTGTTTATCTGGGTATACTTATGAAAATAATAGCTATTACATATATTGCAGAATTCGGGGCAGCTATATGCAGAGATTCGGGATACAGTGCGATAGGCAATCAGGTAGAGTTTTTTGGAAAAATAATGATTCTTGCGGTAAGTATGCCGATAATTACAACATTGTTGGAGACTATCAGCAGTATTATGAGAAAGTAGAGGAAGGATATGTCAGGTGAGGTGTCGGGAAACGATGATATCTACAGTGAATTGATGGATGAAATATCATCAGATGATATACAGAATACAATTGATAATATACTGGGCAGTGAAACGTTTGACTTTGAGGGGTACATAGGAAAGATAATAAATTCCGGACACGGATTATTTACGGATGATTTTTGTAAAGGGATAACTGATGGAATAGTTTCAAATTTCAATAATGAAAAAGCAATGTATATCAATATAATATTTATTGCTGTCTCAGGTGCCCTGATAACAAATTTTTCAAAACTTCTTCAGGGAAAAAAAGTAGCACAGATGGGATTTTATACAATATACATATTATTTTTTGCAATATTATCCAATGCATTTATTCAGACAAGCAGTATCGCAATAGATACACTGTCAAAAATATTTGATTTCATGAAAGTATTGTCACCGGCATATTTTATATGTATTTCCTTTACAAAAGGCGCAGGACTTGGTACAGGTTATTATCAGCTTGCACTTGTAATGATAACAGTTGCAGACGGTATTCTTTTAAATTTTGTGATTCCGGGCATTAAGGTTTATTTCTGGCTGCAGATAGCAAATCATTTGTCTGAGGAGGATTTGTTTTCTAAAATGGCAGATTTTGTTAAAGATATTATCAGCTTTGTAATGAAGACAATGTCAATAATTCTCATGGGAATAAATGTTGTACAAGGTATGGTTGCACCGCTTGCCGCTGAAGCAAAAAATTCTTTTCTGGTGAAAATCGGGAGCTCGATTCCGGGTATAGGAAATGCGATAAGCAATGTCACAAGTTCGGTTCTTCTTGCGGGAAGGCTTGTAAAAAATGCGGTGGGTGTAACGGGAATAGTCGTGCTTGTAATACTTTGTGCAGCACCACTGTTAAAATTGTGGGTATCTGAATTTGCGTATAAAGGTCTGGCAGCAGTTTTGCAGCCGGTATCTGACAAAAGGATAGTAAACTGTCTTTCAATAACTGCTGATGCGATAAAACTGCTTGCCTATGCTGTAGGACTTGCAGGAATGTTTTTTGCGGTATCCATTGCGATTATAAGTGCAATGACCAATTAACATCAATTGTGATTTAGTGTTTGGAGAGATATATGAGGGAACTGATTTTTAATATTCTTATATTTACAATCGTAACATCGGTATTGAAGTGTCTTATTATTAAGGAGGAATATAAGCAGTATTTTCAATTTTTCTGCGGATTGATAATGGTATTGATAGTTATTACCCCTGTGATAAAATTTTTTGAGGCAGATACTAACTTTTACAATATTCTGAATAAACATATTTACAGCAGCGAATTAAAAAATTCTGTAAGTGAGCTCGAAAATGCGGAGGGAAACTTAAAAAAGAGTGTTATATCACAGTGTGAAAAAAAGATAGAAAAACAAGTTATGGATATGGCAGAAAAAAATAATGTGACGTGCAGAGGTGTTGAGGTGAAAACAAAAACTAAAGGTGCCGAACTTGAGATAGTCAGTGTTGTAGTAAATACAAAAGCAGGGGCAGTTGCTGCCTATTCAAATACAGGTGAGGAGGTAAGCGTGCTTAATAAAAATGAAAAGAAACTTAGGACGGATATATGCAGCAATTACATGTTAAAAAAGGAGGAAGTACAGATTTGGAAATAAACATAAAAGATATGTTAAAGAATGTTTCAAAAGAAAAAACAAAAGGCAGTCTTATGCATGAAATCGGTATGGGTAGGATTATTATCATAATAGTGTGCGGGATAATTATTCTGGCCGGAAGTTTTTTTGACGGCAGTGGAAGTAAAAATTCATCATCAGATGACGTGAGCAGTACATCAGGCAATGAACTTGGCGAAGATGAGGCTTTAAATGTGATGAATATATATGCAAAAAGACAGGAAAAAAAGCTTACAAAACTTCTTGAAAGCATGGATGGCGTAGGGCAGGCGAAAGTTATGGTGACGCTGGCGGAATCGGAGGAAAAAGTTGCACTTAAAGATACGGAACGCGGTGAAAATAAAGGAAAAGATTCGTCGGATATAAGTGAAAAAAGCGAGAGTGTGATAGTTACAGACGGCGGTGATGAGAAGCCGTATGTTGTGAGCGTGACATCTCCTAAGATAGCGGGGGTGGCAATTGTATGTGAGGGAGCAGACGGTGGAAAAAAAGATAGTGAAATAATTGACATGGTAGGGGCATTATTTGGCATAGAGTCACATAAAATCAAAGTAACGAAGATGGATTAATGCTTATTTTGACAAGGAGGTATTATTGAAATGAAAAAATCAAGTCACAAAAACGGAATAGTTATCACTGCACTTGCATTGATGATAATAGCAGCAGGGTATCTTAATTTTACGGGACAGAAGATAAGTACAAACGGAATAACTGCAAGACAGACAGCATCACCTGATGTTGTGAGTGAGGACACGGCAGATATTTCGGCGGAGGATATAGGAAATGATTCGGATACAGATGTGAGTTCAGAAGCAGACTCCGACGGAAAAAAAGACATTGATTCGGATGACGGTTCCGAATACACAATTACCGACAGCGGTGAGGTTGTTGCATCCGAAGAAAATCCGGGTGAGGCAGTTATGGTATCAAACAATATAGGCTCAGATTATTTTGCTTCTTCAAAGTTAAACCGTGAGCAGACAAGAGCCAAAAACAAAGAAACACTCATGAACATAATCAATGATGACAAAATTGCTTCTGCCGACAAGAAAAGTGCGATAAAGCAGGTTGCAGCCATGACAAAAATTTCCGAAAAAGAAAATGCCGCTGAACTTATGCTGCAGGCAAAGGGATTTGAAAATGCAATTGTGAGTATAAGTGACGGGAATGCGGATGTGGTAATAAGCTCTGAGGGTCTTACAAACCAGCAGATAGCACAGATAGAAGATATTGTAAAGAGAAAGACAGGGATTGCGGCAGATAAGATAGTAATTACGCCGGTGAATATGAAATAATATTGCAAAAGTCTGTGATTTTGATATAATAATATCATAATGCGCTGTTTTGTGCGACGAAGGAGGTAAACATTATGGCAAAAGAACAGGGAGCAGAAGATATTGTTATGGAAAAAAAGGATATTGGAGAAGTAAAAATAGCTTCTGATGTAGTGTCTGTTATTGCTGCTTTGGCAGCTACTGAAGTAGAAGGAGTAAGTTCCATGGCAGGCATGAATAAATTTGGTGTAAAAAATACAAAAGGTGTGCGTGTTATTATGAATGAAGGCCGTGTTCATGTTGATATGGTCATAAATGTGAAATACGGTTACAGTATTCCTAAGATTTCAAAACAGGTGCAGTCAAGAGTAGGTCAGCAGATAGAGACTATGACCGGGCTTAAAGTATCAGGAGTAAATGTCAGAGTTGCAGGCGTGAATCTTGATGCGTAAAAAATAAGGATGGAGTTATTATATATGACTAGAAGACAGATAAGAGAAAATTTGTATAAAATGCTTTTTCAGGTGGAATTTCATGACAAGGATTCACTTAAGAATCAAATGAATATATACCTTGAAGATTTAGAAGGTGCAAATGAAAAAGACAGAAAAGAGCTTACGGATAAATTCAACGAACTCGTAGAAAACCTGGAAAAGATAGATGCAAAGATAGAGGAAAAGGCAGACGGATGGACGGTAAACAGAATAGCGAAGTCTGAACTTACTATTTTAAGACTTGGAATTTATGAGCTGCTTTATGTGGAAGATGTACCAAACAAAGTTGCCATAAATGAGGCAGTAGAACTTGCAAAATCATATGGTGCAGATAAGGCATCAGGTTTTATCAACGGAATACTTGCATCTGTTGTCAAAGAAATATCAGAATAATTAAATAATATTTTGCAGAGGCAAAACAGTGGTTTTGCCTTTTTGCCTATTTTGAATATTGTACAGGAATGGGGATTGGCATGGGACAGATAAGTTCGGTATCTCAAGTAAATATGTATATAAAAAATATGTTTATGAGAGACTACAAGTTAAATGATATTTCCGTAAAAGGAGAAATATCAAATTGTAAGTATCATTCGTCAGGACATATTTATTTTACGATAAAAGATAAAACCTCCCAGCTTTCGTGTGTTATGTTTGCCTCTATGAGAAAAAATCTGGAATTTAAACTTGAAGAGGGGCAGAGCGTTATTGTTGATGGGAATATAAGCGTGTATGAGCGTGACGGAAAATATCAGCTTTATGCAAGAAACATTACAAAAGAGGGGTTTGGAAAGTTATATGAAGAATATGAGAAATTAAAAAAGCGTCTCTTAGAGGAGGGGCTTTTTGATAAGTCTAAAAAAAGAAAAATTCCTGCATATGCGGCAAAGATAGGTGTAGTTACCGCAAGAACAGGAGCTGTCATACAGGATATATGCAATGTTTCAAATAGAAGGAATCCTTATGTACAGATTATATTGTATCCTGCAAAAGTTCAGGGGACAGGGGCAGCAGAGACTATAATAAAAGGGATAAAGTATTTTGAAAAAACTGATGTCGATACGATAATAATAGGACGTGGCGGCGGTTCTATTGAAGATTTGTGGGCATTTAATGACGAGAAACTTGCGAGAGTTATTGCAGGATGCAAAAAACCGATAATAAGTGCCGTAGGACATGAGACAGATACCACTATTGCCGACTATGCTGCTGATTTGAGAGCACCGACACCGTCGGCGGCAGCAGAACTTGCGGTATATTCATACAGGGAAACAGTGATTGCATTGAGAGAGGCAGGGCATTCTTTAAGATGGCAGATGGAAAATATATTGAAAATTAAGAAGCTGAAACTTGCAGGTTATATAACTGTTATTCAGCATGAAAGCCCTAAAAATCTTATAAATGACAGAAGAATGTTTGTAGCCGACATGCAGGAAAAGATAGAAAATCTTATGAGACAGAAACTGGTATCATCGAAGCACCAATTGGAGTTGTATATTCAGGAGATGAAAGGACTTTCACCACTTTATAAACTTCAGGGAGGTTATGCGTATGTCTCTGATGAGTCAGGCAGAAATATAAAGTCTGTTGATGAACTTAAAAAGGGTGAGCAGATAAATCTCGCATTTAAAGACGGATATGCGAAAGCAGTTATATCATCAAAGAAAAAGGCTTAAAGATATGGAGGACAGATAATGGCGGCAAAAAAGATGTCATTGGAAGAATGTTTTGAAGGTTTGGACGATATTATAGTAGACTTGCAAAGTGGGGAACTTTCGCTGGAAGATTCATTCAAAAAATATGAAGAGGGGATGAAACTTATAAAAAAATGTACCGAAACTATAGACAAGGTAGAGAAAAAGCTTATTGTAGTTGAAAATGAGCAGGAATAAGGAAGGTAAGGATATGGAATTTATGGAAAATACAGTATTTAAACAGGAACAGGAAAAAAATATATCATATATAGAAGATGTGCTTAAAAACTACCTTCCTAAAAATCCGTCTTTTCAGAAAACGATATATGATGCAATGGAATACAGTGTTATGGCGGGCGGAAAACGCCTTCGCCCTATGATGATGTATCAGGCATATAAGATGTTTGGCGGAGAAGATAAAGAACTTATAGAACCATTTATGGCTGCCATTGAGATGATTCATACATATTCTTTAGTGCATGATGACCTCCCGGCTATGGATAACGATACTTACAGAAGAGGAAGAAAGACTACACATGTAGTGTACGGAGAGGATATGGGAATACTTGCTGGTGATGCATTGTTAAATTTTGCGTATGAGACGGCAATAAAGGGAGCATTGGCGGCCAAAGCTGCAAAAAATGCCATAAATGCTCTTGCTATATTATCTAAAAAAGCCGGCATAATGGGAATGGTCGGCGGACAGGTTGTAGACGTTGAACTTACCGGAAAAAAACTTGATGAAGAAAGACTTGATTTTATTTTTAAATTGAAAACAGGCGCACTTTTGGAAGCGTCTCTTATGGTGGGGGCAGCACTTGCAGGAGCAGATGAAAAATATATAGAACTTATGGAGCAGGCAGGCTTAAATATTGGAATGGCATTTCAGATTCAGGATGATATACTGGATGTAACAAGTACAACAGAGGAACTTGGAAAACCGGTGCACAGTGATGAAAAAAACGACAAAACGACATATGTATCACTTTATGGACTGGAAAAGTCTCATGAGGATGTAGAAAAATATTCAAAAAAGGCACTTTCAATAATGGAAGAACTGCCGTATGAAAATCAGTTTTTATACACATTGATAGAAAAACTGATAAACAGAAGAAAATAGAAAGTTGCTGTTTATTATATGCAGACAGTGGAATGGAGCAAATAAATTGGGAAAATTACTTGATAAGATAAATGAACCAAATGATATAAAAAAAATAGATTCTAAGGATTACAAAATTCTGGCAAAAGAGATAAGACAGTTTTTGGTGCACAAAATAAGTATGACCGGCGGACATCTTTCATCAAATCTCGGTGCAGTCGAGCTTACCATGGCACTTCATCTTTGCCTTGATTTTCCTAATGATCATTTAGTATGGGATGTGGGACATCAGAGCTATACACATAAACTGCTTACAGGCAGAAAAGCGGGTTTTGATACATTGAGACAGTTTGGAGGAATGAGTGGATTTCCAAAAAGAAGTGAAAGCGATTGTGATGCGTTTGATACCGGACACAGTTCAACTTCGATAAGCCTTGCTCTCGGTATGGCAAAGGCAAGAGACCTCAAAAATGAAAAAAGCAGAGTTTTTGCTGTTATAGGTGATGGCGCACTGTCGGGAGGTATGGCGTTTGAGGCGTTGAATAATGCGGCGAGATTAAAATCAAATCTTGTGATAGTTTTAAATGATAACCAGATGTCCATATCAAAAAATGTAGGCGGAATGTCAAATTATCTTGGAAATATAAGAACGAATACAAATTATACAGGACTTAAAGAAGATGTAGAGAACAGATTGAGAAGCATGTCGCATATAGGCAATGTTCTTGCAGACCACATAAAAGGTGCAAAAGATATTGTGAAGAGACTGTTTGTGCCGGGAATGCTTTTTGAGGATATGGGGATAACTTACATCGGACCTATAGATGGACATGACGTCAGACAGATGGTTAATGCATTTGAAAATGCTTCAAAGCTGCAGAAGGCGGTTATAGTCCATGTATGCACAAAAAAAGGAAAAGGATATCTGCCGGCAGAAAATGATCCATCGGCATTTCACGGAGTTGCACCTTTTAAGCCAAGTGACGGTTCGCTTAAAAATAAGGAAAAACAGCTGACATATACTTCTGTTTTCAGCAAAAAAATTGTTGAACTTGCAGACAGAGATGAAAATATAGCAGCTATTTCGGCTGCAATGCCGTCGGGAACAGGACTCAGTGCAATGGCAGCTAAATACCCCAACAGATTTTTTGATGTAGGTATAGCAGAAGAACATGCGGTTACATTTGCAGCAGGTCTGGCAGCAATGGGAATGAAACCGGTAGTAGCAATATATTCGACATTTTTTCAGAGAGCTTACGACCAGATAATACATGATGTGTGTATAGGAAAACTTCCGGTAGTATTTGCTGTTGACAGAGCAGGTCTTGTAGGAAGTGATGGAGAGACACACCAGGGAATATTTGACATTTCTTATTTTAACAGTATGCCGAACATGACAGTCATGGCACCGAAAAATGTCTGGGAACTTGACAAGATGCTTGAATTTGCCGTGAATTTTGACGGTCCGATAGCTGTCAGGTATCCGAGAGGAAAGGCGTATACAGGCCTTGATGAATTTACAGACAACATAGAATACGGAAAAAGTGAAGTTATCGCTAAAGGTGGAGATATTGCACTTATAGCTGTCGGAAGTATGGTTGAGACAGCATGGGAAGTAAAAAAACTGCTTGAAGATAAAGGTGTTGATGTCAGTGTTGTGAATGCCAGATTTATAAAACCTATAGATGAAGCAATGCTTTCTGAAACGGTAAGCAGGCATCATTTTATTGTGACTATGGAAGAGGGAATTTTGACGGGAGGATTTGGGCAGTCTGTGTCTCACTGGTGTCAGGAGAATGCAAAGGACATGTCTGTTATCAAAAATATAGCATTGCCTGACAAATTCATAGAACACGGAAGTGTTGACTTATTAAAGAAAAAGTATGAGATAGATGCTTTGAGCATAGCAAAGAAGATTGCTGAATGGAGGCAGAATGAAAGAGCATAAGAAAAAAGAAAGACTAGATGTACTTCTTGTAAAAAGAGGGTTAGCCGAGTCAAGAGAAAAAGCTAAAGCAATAATCATGACAGGAAATGTTTTCGTGAAAGAGCAGAGAGAGGATAAAGCCGGAAGTACATTTGACGAGGACGTTGTCATAGAGGTAAAAGGTGCTCCTATGAAGTATGTGAGCAGGGGCGGTTATAAGCTTGAAAAAGCAATGGAACTCTGGCAGGTTCCTCTTGAGGATAAAGTTTGTATGGATGTAGGTTCGTCTACAGGAGGATTTACGGACTGTATGCTTCAAAACGGTGCACATAAGGTATATGCGATAGATGTTGGAACAAACCAGCTTGCCTGGAAATTGAGACAGGATGAACGTGTTGTTTCAATGGAAAAAACAAATATCAGATATGTGACACATGAAAATGTACCGGATGAAATAGGCTTCTCATCAATCGATGTGGCATTTATATCACTTACAAAGGTGCTTGTTCCGGTTAGAAATCTGCTTGAGAGCCACGGACAGGTAGTCTGTCTTATAAAACCGCAGTTTGAGGCAGGAAAAGATAAGGTGGGCAAAAAAGGTGTTGTAAGAGATAAAAAGGTTCATCTTGAGGTAGTGAGAAATATAATCACATATGCCGTTGCCATAGGATTTGAAGTGATTGGTCTTAGTTTTTCACCTATAAAAGGACCGGAGGGAAATATAGAGTATCTTCTTTATATAGAAAAAAACACTGAAATGACAGATACAGAGTGTGAAGTTTCGGAAGAAAAGACAGCGGAGGCAGCAGATATTTACGAAGAAAAATATGCCGTACTTTCTGAAGAAATCGTAGAGAAAGCTCATCAGAAACTGGATATATAATAAATTAAATCTGTTCATATATTAAGTGTGACAGATAATGACAATCTTGCCATAAAGGAGAATATAAAGGCATGGGCAAAAAAATGACATTTTTTTGTATTATAACCAACAGTGATAAAAAGGATAATTACGATAAAGCATTAAATATAAAAAAATATCTTGAAGAGAAGAAATGCAGATGTGAGATACTTGAAAACAGGATGACGCAGTCAGCAGGCATAAGGCATTTTACTGATATAGCTCATATAGATAAAGATACGGAATGTGCGATTGTGCTCGGTGGTGACGGAACCATGATACAGGCAGCAATAGATCTTGTACATACGGAATTGCCGATTATTGGTGTAAATACGGGAAATCTGGGTTTCCTTACGGAAGTCGAATATCAGAATGTATATTCTGCGCTTGATAAGCTGTTAAGTGGTGATTATACGATAGAATCAAGAATGATGTTAAAAGAAATATCATATTTTAAACAGCCTGACAGCCGTTCATCATGTTATGCATTAAACGATATTGTTATTAGCAAGAGAGGCAGTGGAAGACTTATAACGGTGAAAGTATATCTTGAGAATGAGCTTGCAGATGTCTACAGAGCAGACGGACTTATTATCTCTACACCGACCGGTTCAACCGGCTATAACCTGTCAGCAGGCGGACCTGTTATGGTGCCAAATCTTAAAGCTATGGTAGTTACGCCGATATGTGCACATTCGCTCAACAAAAGAAGTCTTGTAGTTGATGCAAAAGAAAAAATAACCCTTGAGATAGGTCAGACGAAAGATGTCGGCATAGATCTTGCGATGGTGACTGCTGACGGAAGAACGATAGGAGAATTGTCAACGGGAGATAAACTTGTTCTTGAAGTGCCGCATGCGACAACAAGACTTATAAAGTTGTCAGAAATAGGATTTTATGAGAGAATGAGAGAGAAGTTGAACGGTGAATTGTAAAAGGCTGTTAGGGAAAATGGAGGAAATATGAAACTTGAAAGACGTTCAAAAATCATTGAGCTTATAGGCAAATATCAGATAGAAACTCAGGAGGAACTTGGGGAAAGACTTGAACAGGAAGGCTTTGCGGTAACGCAGGCAACAATTTCAAGGGACATAAGAGAGCTGAAGCTGACTAAAGTTTCGGTTGACGGAATCCATCAGAAATATACGCTTTTGCAGGAAAAAGAAACAAATCTTTATCACAAATATGTGAGGGTGTTGCAGGACGGATTTCTGTGGATGGATCAGGCTGAAAACATACTTGTAATAAAGACAATATCGGGCATGGCTATGGCTATAGCTGCGGCACTTGACAATCTCGAAGTTCCCGGAGTAGTTGGGACTATAGCAGGTGATGATACGGTGATGTGTGCAATTCATTCAGTAGGCGAGGTGCCCGGGGTTATGACAAGAATAGACAGGCTGCTTAAAGAAGAAAAATAAATTTGCAAGAATGAAGGAAAAATGCTAAAATAAATTAGTTATGGTGGGAAAGTATTATATTATGTTATTTAAAGAAAGGAAAATAGAGAGATGTCAGGACATTCAAAATTTGCAAACATTAAACATAAAAAGGAGAAAAACGACGCAAAAAAGGGTAAGATTTTTACAATTATCGGACGTGAGATAGCCGTAGCTGTTAAAGAAGGCGGTGCAGATCCTGAAAATAACAGCAAACTTCGTGATGTTATCGCAAAAGCAAAAGCAAACAATATGCCAAATGATACTATCGATAGAGGAATCAAAAAGGCAGCAGGCGATGGTGACGGTGTAAACTACGAAGAAGTTACATATGAAGGTTACGGTCCAAACGGTATCGCCATCATAGTAAAAGCTCTTACAGACAATAAAAACAGAACTGCAAGCAACGTGCGCAACGCTTTTACAAAAGGAAGCGGAAGTGTCGGAACACAGGGATGTGTGTCATATATGTTTGATGAAAAAGGTCAGATTATTATTTCAAAAGAAGAACTTGAGGATAATGATATAGAAGTGGATCCGGATGAACTTATGATGCTTGCACTTGATGCGGGCGCAGAAGATTTCTCTGACGAAGAAGAAGCATATGAGATAATCACAGCACCGGCTGATTTTTCAGCAGTAAGAGAGGCTCTTGAAAAGGAAAACTATCCAATGGCAAGTGCTGAAGTTACTATGATTCCACAGAATTATGTAGAACTTACAGATGAAAATGATATAAGACAGCTTAATCGTACACTTGATCTTCTCGACGAAGATGACGATGTACAGGATGTTTATCACAACTGGGATGAATAATTAAAAGTGTATATCGTTTCCGTTTCTGTATATAATCAATTTGCATCATTATATAAATAATATATTGTGCCGATAATATATTATAAGGGTAGTACCAAAAAGACGGATTGAGTGAGCCAGGGGAGGAATTATGAATCGATTAAAGGAAAAGATAAAGAAAAAATGGAAAGTTATGACAGGGCTGACAGCGATGTTTATGCTCGTCTTTTTAGTAGGGTTTGCGGTGAAAGCTCATTTTACGACAAAAGCTGCGGATGCACGTACATACACGATTTACGATAGTGCGGGTAAAGTTTTGACATCAGGTCAGGAATATACTATGCGTAGACTTAATGATCTTTTCACTGTTACAGGTGCACAGGATTCACAGACTAAATATGAGTGGCAGAGTTTGAAACCCGATGTTCTTCTTATAGGACAGGCAGGAACGAACAACTATGTTGGAACGCCGGTTACAACTACAGGAACGACAGGAAGTATTGCTACAAAAGCATTAATACAAGGTTCAGCAGGTCTTAGACTTACTGTTACGGAAAATATAAATGGCGTAGAGACAACAAAGTCATTTACATTTACTATAAATGTACAGTTCTCTATAAATGAGTCTATTGATCCAACTACAGGTGTCGAAATGACAAAAGTCTTTGATACTGATGATCGTAAGGCGATTATTATGGATTATCATAGTGCGACTACTACAAGACTTGAATTTGGTACAAGTGCAAGTGATTCAACGCAGAAAACAAAACTTAATTTTATGTTTGGTAATGCCCAAAATGGTGACTGGGTAAGTAGTAACAAGGATGTTGTAAAAGTTGAGGGGAAAGGAATTGTTGCTATCGGTCCCGGTAGAGCTAAATTGACTGTTACATATCAGGAAACGGGGGACACGGTATCATATACGGATGAAATCTGGGTATATGTAAGACCGGAAGTTAAATATGAGTCAGCTGACGGTTCAGGAACGGCAAATGGACAGATTGTCAATTCAGATGTTTACAGTCAGTCTCTTGTTGTAAGAACAGGTGATTATCTTGATTGTCAGGCAAAATTTGAGAGTAATCCTAATGAATCTATCAGCAGTAAGCTTGTGTGGGTTATCTCAAAAGAAATAGGCAGTAAAAAAGTCCTTATAAAGGATTCTCTTGGAAATTCAACAGCAGAGTACAAGGACGATGCCGAACTTGTATGGCTTCCATCTTTGAGAAAATATCAGTTAAAAGCTAAATCGGAAACATATATAGTTCAGTTCTTCGTTGCGGAGACATATCCGGGATTTGATAATCTCGATAACTCAGCAGGAAAGAAATATCATTGTGACCCGGTAAATATCGCAGGTGGTGTACAGGTTAAAACAAATTATGAGACAAAAAATGTAACCATCAATATCGGCGGACATTATGATTTAACTAATGCTTTTAACATATCATTATCTGCATTGCAGAAGAACTTTTCTGCACATGTTAATACAAATTATGATGGAAATGATGGTACAAGCATAATTGAGTTTAACAACGGTACATGGAATATCAATACAAAAACTACAGGTAAAGCTCAGTTGATTGTAGAGAGACATCCCAATCAAAATTCTGAGACAAATATACCGGAGTTTAATAAACTTGGTGACCAGCCTGATGGCTCAGGTATTGTATATGTAAATATCACCGTAATGCAGACGTTTTCAATGAATGTTTCGACGGCAGACATGTCGGTTGGTTCGACCCAGTTATTATACGGTATGTTTGGTGAGGATACACCTACGGAAGCAGACCAGTTCAAGTGGAATCCGTCGGACGATTCAAATAATGAATATATAAGTATTTCAACGAATGGACAGTATGCAACGGTTACAGCAAAGAAAGAAACACCATCGAACAGACCGGTTACGGTAACACTTTCGTGGACGAACTCGGATGGTTTGACCCTGACGACCACCTGTAAGATTACCGTAAGAAAGAGTGTGGACAAATTTAATATTGTACCGAATAAGGTATCGGTCGAGGTTGGGCAGCAGCAGATTATAGCGACAGATCTCACTGAGAGCAGAAATCTTATCTGGCTTTCATCAGATCCAAAAGTGGGTACAATAGAGCAGATTTCAGGAACTACAAATCCATCTGCAATGTTTACCGCTTTAAAAGCAGGAAAAACAGTTATTACTGCATTGAACCCTGACAACAATGTATATGCAACTTGTGAAGTTACTGTTACGCAGCCTGTAACGGAACTTGCAATAGGTGTTGAGGATCAGGACACAAAACAGGTTACGCAGTATGATACATATACAACAACATTGGCGATGAAATATGTATTTATGAAAGCCATATATGGTCCGTCAGATACAACTGAGAATGAGTCTGACTTTAAGTGGAGTGTAGAAGGAACATCACTTTCAGACGTAAAGCCGACAGATATTGCTGAGATTGATTCATCAGGTAAGGTAACGATGAAGCGAGAGGGTGATGTGTATATCAAACTGCAAAGTGCAAATATGTATGCAACGTGTCACCTTATTATTCAGTCAAGACCTATGACAAGCATTACTACGGATGTGACAAATCTGAGTATGATAAAAGGTGATACATATACGGTTAAAACAACATATCTTCCTGAGAATGCGTCAGATACGAGAATGACATGGAAATCTGATGATGCTAAGGTTGCTACTGTAAATTCAAGTGGTGTTATTACTGCTGTAGGAGCAGGTACAACTTCAATTAAAGTGTCAGCGGTTCTGCCACAGTCAGATGACAATCATACTATTGCAACAGCGACTATACTTGTAACTGTAAGAGAAAGACTTGTATCTATCGCTTTTGGATCAAATGCCGAATACATAGCTGTTGGTGGTTCAAAAACAGTTGATTTGAGATTTAATCCGAGTGATAATGTAAACAAGAATGTTACATATTCATCGTCAGATACGTCAATATTTACAGTAACACAGGAAGGTGTTATTACCGGTGTGAAAGAGGGTATAGCAGTTCTTAGCTGTGTGGCTGAAGATTTGGGACAAAGTGGAGCCATAACATGTATGGTATATGTAACTCCGCAGGAAGTTTCGGCTACTGATTTCAGTATTACACCGAGTGAAGATACCGTCTATATAGGAAGTACAATACAGCTCACTCCTGTATTTACGCCTGAAGATACTACGATAAGAGATGTAACATGGACATCTTCTGATGAAGCAAAGGCTACGGTTGATGCTGACGGTGTTGTTTCAGGTATTGCAGAGGGAACAACAGTAATTACGGCTACTTACAAGGATACGACAAACGATAATAAAGTATGGACAAGTACATGTATCGTGACAGTTGAGAAAGCACCTATATACGCAACAGGTTTTGAGGTTTCTCCGACAACACAGAATATTATATGTGGTGACGAATTTACAATAACGCCTAAATATACACCTGAGGATACTACAAATCAAACAGTTATATATCAGTCTCTTGATGAAACGATTGTTACTGTAAATTCAAATGGAGTTGTAACAGGTGTTGGACCTGGAGATGCAATTGTACAATGTACTTCTGTAGACGGAGGATTTAATGCAACTGTTGCAGTTCATGTTGACAATGCGGTTGATTTCAAACTTTCACCACAGAAGAGAGACCTCGCAATTGGTCAGAGTTTCACTCCTAAGAAAGTTATAAAACCTGCTAATGCGAAAAAAACAGCTACATGGAAATCATCTAATACAAAAATAGCAACTGTCAATTCAGCAGGTAAGGTTACTGCTAAAAAGAAAGGAACATGTACAATAACATGTACTCTTACAAAGTATAGACAGTCAGCTACATGTAAAGTAAAAGTTGGAAAGCTTTACTCAAAAGTAAGTCTTAATAAACATAATATAAGGATTGGTTTAAATCAGTCATACAGACTGAAAGCAACGGTAAAAACTAATGCAGCAAAGACGCCTAAACTTAAATGGAAGAGTTCAAACTCACGAATATTAAAGGTATCGAGTGGAGGAAAGATTACTGCTAAACGAGTTGGTATTGCCAGAGTTACCGTTATGACAAAAGATGCAATACATGCTAAGGCATCTTGTAAGGTAAGAGTTATAAGACGTGTTTCAAGTATCAGGCTTAATACTAACTATACAGTTTGTTATGTAGGAAGAAGTAAACAGCTTCATGCAATTGTTAAACCAAAATCTGCATCTGTTAAGAAAGTTAAATGGCAAAGCTCAGATAAGAATATTCTTCAGGTAAACAGTTCAGGTAAAATCTGGGGCATTGCCGAGGGTGATGCATATGTCACCGCGACAACTACTGACGGAAGCAACAAGAGAGCAAGGTGCTTTGTCAAGGTAGTTGAGCCAACTCCTATAACAAGCATTGTTATTGCGCAGCAGGATGTGACGATGAAACGTGGAGACAGTTTGAAATTGTCATACTCAGTTCTGCCATCAGACAATTCAGATGATATTGAGTTCTCAAGTGACAACAAGAGAGTTGCAACAGTAAATAGAAAGGGTGTTGTAAAGGCTGTTGGTACAGGTAATGCAACTATTACGATACTTGCCACAAGCGGTGTATCATCAACAGTTAATGTAAATGTTGTTGCACTTAACAAATCTGAACTTAATCTCAGACAGTACGATTCGGAGACATTGATAGTTCATGGAACTGCAAATGCCGTAACATGGTACTCATCTAATACGAGAGTAGCTGTGGTAACGAACGGAAAAGTTGTGGCCAAAGGAATAGGAACCGCATACATATATGCATATGTAAACGGCTGCAAGCTGGGATGCCAGATAAATGTTACATCGGTAAATAACAAGAACCGGTAAATTATGATGCAAGGGTCAAAAGCAGATAGCAATGTATGTTTGCATACAAATTGCTATCTGTTGGCTTGACCCTGACATCCAGCCTATAAATGTCTTATGAGCCGGCCGTCAATTGTTAGATTTTTAATCTGACTTTTGGCGGTCGGTATTTTTATTTGTTTTTTATCCGTTGTTAAAATAAAGAAAGTGTGTTCAGAAAATATGTTCTTGACAAACAACTGTTCAGTGTGTTAGTATTCATATTAAATAAATGAGCAAAAACAGACTGTTGAGGGGGTATTGATATGTTATTAAATCTTCATGTAAAAAACTTAGCTGTTATAGATGAAATTGAAGTTGAATTTTCAGACGGACTTAACGTACTTACAGGAGAGACAGGTGCCGGAAAATCTATTATTATAGGTTCTATAAATATTGCCCTTGGTGGAAAAGTATCAAGAGATATTATCAGAAAAGGAACAGAATTTGCATTGATAGAATTGACATTTCTTGCAGAGACAGATGAGCAGATATGCGAACTGGAGAAATTGGGGATTTCCCTTGAGGAAAATATGCTTGTTATATCGAGAAAAGTTACGAAAAGCCGTACTATAAACAGGGTAAATGGAGAGACAGTGAATGTTTCCATGCTTAAAAGTGTTGCTGATATACTTATTGATATTCACGGACAGAACGAACAGCAGTCGCTTCTTCACAAACACAAGCATATGGAGATTGTTGACAGATATGTCGGAGAAAAGATGTGCGGAAAAGATGTCAAATTTAGTAAGATGTACAAAGAATATAAGGACATGTCAGAAAAGTACAATGGGAAAGAGATTTCTGAAGATGAGCGTCTTAGAGAAATTTCATTTATTAAATATGAATTGGAACAGATTGAGGATGCTCATCTTGTAAAGGGGGAAGAAGCAAAGTTACAGGAGAGGTATCGTTATCTTTCAAATTTAAATGAGATTGAAAGTGGGATAGGAGAGATATATTCCATGATGGGAAGTTCGGATACAGGAGTGGAAAATGTGTCTCAGATGCTTGGAAGAAGTTCACGTATATTAGGTAAGATTAGTGAGTACGACGACGGTTTAAAAAATCTTGCCAGCCAAATATCAGAAATAGATGAACTTATTATGGATTTTAACAGAGATTTACAGGCATATGCTTCGGATATTGAGAATACGGGTGAAGAATTTGAAAATGTGGAACAGAGACTTGACCTTGTAAGAGGAATTAAGGCAAAATATGGAGCTACTACGGAACAGGTTGAAAGTTATGCCAAAAATCTTACGAAAAAATTAGAAAAATATGAGGCATATGGGGAATATAAGGCAAATTTAGAGAAAAAAATAAATTTATACAAAGAAAAATTATCAGAACTTGCAAAACAGATATCAAAAATCAGAAAAATCTGTTCTAAGGAACTTGAAAAGAAAATTACCGATGCACTTATAGATTTGAATTTTTTACAGGTTAAATTTGAGATAGCTGTTACGGAACTTAGTGAATTTGATATAAACGGAAAAGATGATATTGAATTTATGTTATCGACAAATCCGGGAGAAGATTTAAAGCCTTTAGGGAGTGCAGCATCAGGCGGTGAACTTTCACGAATTATGCTTGCCATAAAAGCTGTATTAGCTGAGCATGACTCTATAAGCACACTTATTTTTGATGAGATTGATGTAGGTATAAGCGGCAGGACAGCACAAAAAGTTGCCGAAAAAATGGCATTTATAGGTAAGTCACATCAGGTTATATGTATATCACATCTTGCGCAGATTGCAGCAATGGCAGATTGTCATTATCTTATAGAAAAAAACAATACTGACAATCACACAAGTACGGTTATAAGAAGATTGTCTGATGATGAGTCTGTTGACGAACTTGCGAGAATATTAGGAGGTGCAAGGATAACAGAAGCAGTCATGGAAAGTGCAAGAGAGATGAAACAGTTAGCAGGAAAAGAAAAAGAGGAGTCGATAAAAAGGCTGACAGCATAAAGTATTATGAATACTTTTGAAGTATTTGCAGATTATATTTATCAGAAAAGAAAATGTGCATGTGTACATTTATAAAAATAAATGCTTTTCCGGGGGATATGATTATGCAGAGAAAAAAATATTATCAGTTTATACTTATAGGTTTACTGTTATTAGATATTGTAGTTTCAATCTTATATTATGTATGGTATCTTGACAGAAAAATACCTGCAAATATAAATATTATTGAAAATACAGAGGAATCATTTGATTTTAGTCTTCCGGTTCAGTGCAATGATGTCGCAAGTGATACTATAAAAGTTTTCAATAATTCTCAACATGGTGGAAAAGTAAAGGTGGTTGCAGGAGAAAGTACAGGAAGCTGCAAGGCTGAACTTAAATTGTTTGGGATTTTTCATTACAGAAATATAAAATTTAATGTTGTAAAAAAGCAAAAACTTATTCCGTCAGGGAGAGCAGCGGGAATTTATGTCAATGCAAAAGGTGTTATGGTTCTTGGAACATCATCGGTTGTGGGAAAGGGAGGGAACAGTTACAGTCCGTCTAAAAATATTCTTCAGGCTGGAGACTACATTTATAATGTTGCAGGCGAAGAAGTATCTTCAATCGATGATATCGAAAAAATTTTACAGACACTTGGAAGTGGAAATATCAAGATGAAAATCCGCAGGGGAAAAGAAAAGATAGATGTAAAGGTTAAAGCTATAGAGAATGAGGATGGAAAAGTGAAAATAGGTACATGGCTTCGGGAGGATACAGAAGGAATAGGAACCATAACATATATATCACCTGATAATACTTATGCCGCACTTGGACATGGTATAGCTGATGCAGATACAGGACTGCTTGTTGACATATCAGCAGGAGGTTTGTATGAGGCTGCAGTAAATAAGGTTATACCGAGCAAGAGGGGTGTACCGGGGCAGATATCAGGCAGTGTGGAATTATCTGACAGGTGTCGCATAGGCAGTATTATTTCAAACAATGATTCAGGAATCAAGGGCGAAATCCTAAAAAGTGAGGCAGTAAACTGTGACAATAAATATGCTGTTCCTGTCGCACTTAAGCAGGATATAAAGAAAGGCAAAGCATATATATTGTGTCAATTGGACGATGATGTTAAAAAATATGAAATTGAAATCTGCAATATAATTCAAAATGCAAAAGAAAATAAAGATATGGTTATTAAAGTTACTGATAAGAAACTTCTGAAAAAGACAGGGGGGATTGTCCAGGGAATGAGTGGTTCGCCTATAGTACAGGATGGCAGAATAGTAGGGGCAGTTACGCATGTTTTTGTAGATGAACCGACTAAAGGCTATGCAATATTTATTGAAAAGATGTTAAAATAGCAAATTGATTTTTATAATAAAGTAGAACGGTGTTGTCAAAAAGTAGAAAATAGTAGAGAAACATAGTGAACGATGATGTAACAGGGTATTATAAGTCGAAATGTAGAGAGTGTTTACCGTTGAAATATGATGAGTAAGGTAATATTATCAAGAAGTAGTAAAACAGAAAGTCGAATTTGGAGGTAAACATGGACAACATCAAAGTTTTAGTAGTTGACGACAACGGAAGAATTGTAAATTTACTAAAGGATGCAATCACAAAAGAAACGGATATGGATGTAGTAGCAACAGCTAACGATGGCGAGGAGGCATTGAAAAAAATAGAAGTCTACAATCCTGATGTGGTCTTGCTTGACCTTATAATGCCGAGAATTGACGGTTTGGGTGTTATGGAGAGGTTGAAAGAGAAGAAAAAGATAACTTCAGTTCCAAAGATAATAGTTATTTCGGCTGTCAGTCAGGAGAGTGTTACAGAAAATGCATTTATGCTTGGTGCGGCATATTACATTCTCAAGCCTTTTGACACACAGATGGTACTTTCAAGAATAAGAACAGCAGTCAATGAAGAAAATGCTGAAAATCATGTAATAAATACAATATATGAGAACGGAAACAAAATGCTGAAAAAATCATATAATCTTGAAGCAGATGTAACAGATATAATACACGAAATAGGAGTGCCTGCACATATAAAAGGATATCAGTATCTTAGAGATGCGATAATCATGTCGGTTAATGATGACGAGATGCTTGGAGCGATTACGAAAAGATTATATCCTACCATAGCAAAAAATCATAAAACGACATCGAGCAGAGTTGAGAGGGCTATAAGACATGCTATTGAGGTTGCATGGAGCAGAGGCAAGGTAGATACAATAGAAGAACTTTTTGGATATACTGTAAGTTCAGGGAAAGGAAAACCAACCAATTCGGAATTTGTTGCACTTATATCTGATAAGATAAGACTTGAATATAAAATGAATAGGAAAATGATAGTTTGACAGAAAAATACTTTTCAGAGCCGGCAAATTAGGGTATAATGTATATAAACATTGGCGAAGGAGGTTGGTTTTATTGAAAAATATTTTATTTGTAGCATCAGAGTGTGTTCCTTTTATTAAAACAGGAGGATTAGCGGATGTAGTAGGGTCACTGCCAAAGTGTTTTGACAAGAAGAAATATGATGTAAGGGTTATGATACCAAAGTATGCATGTATTCCTGATGAATGGAAAAATAAGATGGTTTACAAAACTCATTTTTATATAGATTTGGCTTGGCGTAAACAGTATGTAGGTATCATGGAGATGCAGTATGAAGGTGTAACCTTTTATTTCGTGGATAATGAGTTTTACTTTGCAGGACCAAAGCCATATGGTTATATACATGAGGATATAGAGAAATTTGCATTTTTCTGTAAAGCAGCATTGTCATCACTTCCGAGTCTTGATTATCACCCGGATGTAATTCATTGTCATGATTGGCAGACGGGACTTATTCCAGTGTATCTTCATGATATGTTTCAGGAGAATCCATTCTACACAAATATTAAGACAATCATGACTATACATAATCTTAAATTCCAAGGTGTGTGGGATTTACAGAAAGTAAAAGATATTACAGGTATAAACTCATCATTTTTTACCTCAGATAAGCTTGAGGCTTATGGTGATGCGAATTACCTTAAGGGTGGTATAGTTTATGCTGATTTAGTTACTACAGTTAGTGATTCATATGCCGAAGAGATTAAGATGCCATTTTATGGAGAAAAACTTGACGGTCTTATGCGTGCAAGGGACAATTCCCTTTTTGGAATAGTAAACGGATTAGATTATGATGAGTACAATCCTGAGACGGATCCTCTTATCTATAAAAATTACTCGGCAAAGACATTCAGAAGAGAAAAAATTAAAAATAAAAGAGCACTTCAGAAAGAGCTTGGGCTTGAGGAAAACGATAAAAAATTTATGATAGGTATTGTTTCAAGACTTACTGACCAGAAAGGTCTTGATTTAGTTGACTACGTCATTGAAGAGATATGTGCCGAAGATACACAGCTTGTTGTACTTGGTACAGGTGAAGAAAAATATGAGCATTTATTCAGACATTATGAGTGGAAGTATCATGACAGAGTATCTGCCAATATTTATTATTCAAATGAACGTTCTCATAAGATTTATGCGGCATGTGATGCATTTCTTATGCCATCGCTTTTTGAGCCATGTGGACTTAGCCAGTTGATGAGTCTCAGATACGGAACAGTTCCTATTGTAAGAGAAACAGGAGGACTTAAAGATACCGTAGAACCATACAATGAATATGAGAGCAAGGGAACAGGATTTTCGTTCTGCAATTATAACGCACATGAAATGCTGAATACTATTCGTTATGCAAAAGATGTATATTTCAATCGTAAGCGTGAGTGGAACAAGATAATTGACAGAGGAATGGCAAAAGATTTCTCATGGGGACAGTCAGCACTCAAATATGCAGAATTATATGACAGATTATAAAATTAAGTTTATTTATAACATATAGTCAGAGCTGAACTATTAGATATAATTTTATATTTAAACGGTTCAGCTCATTTTAGATAAATTTTGCCGTGATATTAGATTTTTTTATGAAGTTGAGTTCAAGAGGAATTTTGACTCTTGCATCATATTTAGTACGGCGTTTAAAGTAAACAAGGGGATAAAAATGATGAGATTGGATAAATATCTTACAGAAATGTCTGTAGGGTCGAGAAGTTCAGTAAAAAAAATAATTAAATCCGGCAGAGTTTATGTAGATGGAAAAGAAGTGGTGAAGCCTGAAACAAAGATTGATGAAAATGCATCACAGGTCATGGTGGATGGCAGTGAAATTTGTTATAATAAATATGAATATTATATGTTAAACAAACCGAAGGGTTGCATATCAGCAACAAATGACAGAGAACATAAAACCGTTATTGATATAATAAAATCTTCTAATAAAAAAGATTTATTTCCGGTTGGCAGACTTGACATAGATACAGAGGGACTTTTGTTAATCACAAATAACGGGGAACTTGCGCATAAATTGTTATCACCCAAAAAACATGTTGAAAAGAAATATTATGTTGAAGTACAGGGAATACTTGATGAGAATGATGCAAAACTTGTACAGGAAGGTTTGGATATTGGAGAAGAAAAACTGACACTTCCGGCAAAGATGTCGAATATAAACACAGATGAGCAAAATGGTGTGTCATCTTGTTTTTTAACAATACATGAGGGCAAATTTCATCAGGTTAAAAGAATGATGAAAAAACTCGGAAAATCGGTGACATATCTTAAGAGAGTAAGCATGGGAAGTCTTGTATTGGACGAGAATTTGAAAACAGGCGAATACAGAGAACTGACAAAATCCGAGATTGACAAAATAACTAAGATTGATAAGACGATAATGTAAATTATACAGAGATAATGAAAAATAATTTTGAAATATAAAATGCAAATAAAAATATTTAGTTAAAATATCTTGACCGTTAATTAGAAATAGGGTAAAATAATAAGGCAGTGCTGAAATAGCTCAGTTGGTAGAGCACTTCACTCGTAATGAAGGGGTCGTGGGTTCGAGTCCCATTTTCAGCTTAGTCATAAAAGTACCGGAAAGCCTTAAATAAAGGAATTCGGTACTTTTTTTGTTTAAAAATGTACCAAAAGTGTTTATGGTTTTGATGCTGATGTATATATAACAACGTACATATAGAAGTTGATAACATAACATACATATAATATAATAATATTATGGAAAACAAAGAGAAAATTGAAATAGAGATAATTAAAAGTAACAGAAAAACAATTGCCATTGAAGTAAGACAGGACTTAAGGGTTATAGTAAGAGCACCTAAAAGAGCGTCTAACAGAGAAATAATGAAGTTCGTTGAGCAAAAGCAGGATTGGATTGCGAAGCATCTTGCATATATGCAAATCAGATATGAGGAAACCCGTAGAGTAAAAGAAAAACAGTTCACAGATGATGACATTAGAAAAATGAAAGACGAGGCAAAAAGGGTTATACCTGACAGAGTAAAATATTATGCTGGTATTATGGGAGTTACGTTTGGAAAAATTACTATTAAAAATCAAAAAACCAGGTGGGGCAGCTGCAGCAGCAAAGGAAATTTGAACTTTAACTGTCTGTTAATGCTGACACCGGACAAAGTAAGGGATTATGTAGTTATTCATGAACTTTGCCACTTAAAGCAGATGAATCATTCAAAAATGTTTTGGGCAGAAGTAGAGAAAGTCATGCCTGATTATAAAGTTTACAGGCAATGGCTTAGCCGAAATGGGAATATGCTGATTGAGCGCATGAAATAAGTTTTCGATAGTTTGAAATTTCATTATATTAATTTTTTAATGAAGATAATGGATAAGGAGAGAATAAAAAAAGAAAAGAGGGGAAAAATGGCAGGGACAATGATACACCTTGTTATAGCTGTACGGCTGGCAGATTTTATTGAAAAGAATGGATATTTGATAAAAACATCAATTGAAGAGGAAGAGGGTACGGATTTAAATAGAAAAATGTTTGTTGTTGGTAATATTTGTCCTGATGGGATAATGAACCATAAAAATTATGAAAGAAGTATGAAACTGCATACACATTTCAGGGATGGAATACCTGATGGTGACTTTGGAAAAGATGGAACTATTGAAATATTTGAAGAAAGGCTCAAAGAATTTTGGGAGAAACATTTAGAAGATGAAAAGTATGTGAGAGGACTTTATCTTGGATATATAACTCATATGATGACAGACAAACGGTTTGTTTTGTATGAACGACCAAAATATTTTGAGAATATATCTGTTATAGGTCTGACTGACCATGACAGAGAGACTTTTGTTTATTTTAACAGGGATACGGATTTGGTTGATTTTAAACTTGTAAGAGAAATGCCTGAACTTTTGGAGGCAAAGGATATATTGGAAGAGACAAGCGGATATTATATAAAAGATATGATAACCAGCATAGACCTTGATAAAAGCCGTATGTGGATATTAAATCATTTCTTTGAGAAAGAACATGTGATTGAAGAAAGCAGATTTTTAGATTATAAGAGCATAATAAAATTTATTGATGATACTGTCGAATATATAAAAAAGAGACTGCTTGATGAAAAATTCCTTATAAATAAATCAAGAATAGAGAAGCAGGGGAATGGAGGATAAGAGATATGGGGTTTGACAGACAGAATATATTAGAACAGATAGAGAAAAATATACCAACTGAGTGCCCGGATTGTTTTGAAAGATTATATTTTAAAGGAGCAGGAAAATATACATGTCCCAGATGTCATAAAATATATTACGATTATTTCGGTCTTATAAAGAAATATCTTGAAGAAAATGGACCGGCACCGGCGGTAGAAATAGCAAATAATACAGGCATTAGTTTGGAAATTATAGATGCGTTATTAGAAGATGGAAGACTTGAAATGCCTAAAGAATTTAAAGATGTAAAAAGATGTGAAAGATGTGGTGCACTTTTTCCGGTGGGTAGGTATTGTCAAAAGTGTATTGAGAATACCAGCAATGGAATTATGAACATATTTAAAGATGAAGAGGCACAGCGGAGAAAATTTGCAAAATCGAGACTTACCAGAGACAATGAAACTAAAAGACAGTATGAGAAAGACAAGATGCACTATTTAAATCATATAAGAGAGGACAGGAAATAGAATAATAGTTAAAATAAAAAACTCTATAGCTATTGAAAGGAATATTGTAATTAAAGATAGAATATAAAAAAGGATGCCATACAAAATATGACATCCTTTTTATATAAATTTTTATAGTTTAAAACTACTTTTAAATTCATATAATTTATTATAAGAAATCAGCTAAAAATTAGCAGCATCCCTGAGCCTTCATTGCTTCAGCAACTTTAAGGAATCCGGCGATATTAGCACCTGCCATGTAGTTTCCAGGCATACCAAATTCTTTAGAAGCTTCGTCACATGACTTGAAGATTTCTTTCATGATGTTGTGAAGTTTTCCGTCAACCTCTTCAAATGTCCATGAAAGTCTTTCAGAGTTCTGGCTCATCTCAAGACCTGATGTTGCAACACCACCGGCATTTGCAGCCTTAGCTGGACCATAAAGCATGTTGTTTGCGAAGTAAACATCAATAGCTTCCGGTGTAGAAGGCATGTTAGCTCCCTCAGATACAGCGTAGCATCCGTTTTTAGCTAAGAGTGCAGCACTTTCACCATCGATTTCGTTCTGAGTTGCACATGGAAGAGCGATATCACACTTGATGCTCCAAATTCCCTTGCATCCCTCTGTGTATGTAGCATTTGAATGAGAAGTTCTGTCAACATATTCTTTGATACGTCCTCTTTCAACTTCCTTAATCTGCTTAACAACATCAAGGTCAATTCCGTCAGGATCATAGATATATCCGTTTGAATCAGATAAAGCAACAACCTTAGCACCAAGCTCAGTAGCTTTCTTTGTAGCATAAATAGCAACATTACCTGAACCTGAAATAACAACTGTCTGGTCTTTGAAGCTCTTTCCGTTAGCTTTAAGCATTTCGTCTGTAAAGTAGCAGAGACCAAATCCTGTAGCTTCTGTACGTGCTAATGAACCACCATATGTAAGTCCTTTTCCTGTAAGAACACCAGACCATTCATTGCGGATTCTCTTATACTGTCCGAACATATATCCGATTTCTCTTGCACCTGTTCCTATATCACCTGCAGGAACGTCACAGTCAGGTCCGATATGTTTGCAAAGTTCTGTCATGAAGCTCTGGCAGAAACGCATAACTTCTCCGTCGCTCTTACCCTTAGGGTCGAAATCAGAACCACCTTTACCGCCGCCCATAGGAAGTGTAGTAAGTGAGTTTTTGAAAATCTGCTCAAAACCTAAGAATTTGATGATACCGCTGTATACAGATGGGTGAAGTCTAAGACCTCCCTTGTAAGGTCCGATAGCAGAGTTAAACTGGATACGGAAACCTCTGTTTACCTGTACTTTACCGTTATCATCTACCCAAGGTACACGGAAGATAATCTGTCTTTCAGGCTCAACGATTCTTTCAAATACACCTGCTTCTACTAAGTCAGGTCTTTTTTCAACAACAGGCTCAAGAGAAGTAAATACTTCCATAACTGCCTGAATAAATTCAGGTTCCCCTGCATTTCTTTTTTTAACTGTTTCAAGTAAGTCAATAAGATATTGATTTTTTAACGCCATTTTAAAAAACCTCCTGAATAATATGTTTTATTGTTGAAATGCCCATTTTTAAAATCAATTCAATATGTATATCTTTCATATAAATATATCCCAAATATATATGTTTAATATACACAAAAATTGTAAAACATTCCTAAAACAGTATTGCACAATTTTTTACAAAAATCAATTAAAAATTGTCATATATCATATAAAAATTATCAGATATGTGATAATATATGAAAATATTTTTAAAATCAGTTGTAGATAAATTTTTTTTCTACCTATAAAATGTAGAAAAATACCTATAAAATTAAAATGTAGAAAAAGTGTAGAAATAAATAATCATTTTTATAGACAATTTTTAATCAAATATAAAAATAATTTAAGAAAAAATAAAATATGAACGACATGTTAACAAAATTGACATATTTTAGACATATATTATCATTATACTTTTATCTCAGAAAGTGAAAACTTTCTACTCCCACCCTATTATACGCTGGATAACGTATGTTATCCGATAAAAAGAGCCTTCCCGGGCTCTTTTTATTTTTTACGATATTAGGTATTAGGAATGCTATGATATAGGAAAATGCTTGTAACATAGTAAAAAAAGGGCAAAGTGTGGCTTTTGCACTGTTAAAAAATCAGCAGGAGGATTATTATGTTTAAATATATATTATTTGACCTTGATGGAACATTGACAGATTCCAGTAAGGGAATTATAAATTGTGTGAAGTATGCAATGGATGCAGCTGGAGTTACTATTGAGAATGATGACGACTTGTTTGAATTTATAGGTCCGCCTCTTACTGACGGTTTTATGACAATTTTAGGAATGAACAGAGAAGAGGCTGAAAGGGCGACGACAAAATTCAGGGAGAGATATAATGTGACAGGACTTTTTGAAAATGAGCCATATGTTTTGGCGGTTGCAACTTCCAAACCGGAGGAAACGGCAAAAAGAATTTTAGAACATTTTGAACTCGCAAAATATTTTGATGAAATTGTCGGCAGCAGCGTTGAAGAAAACAGAAATACGAAGCAGGCGGTTATAGAAGAGGTTTTGAAAAGATTAAATATAATCGGGGAAGAAAAGCAGAGTGTACTTATGACAGGGGACAGAAGACACGATGTAATAGGAGCGCACGCCTGCGGTATTAAGGCTCTTGGAGTATATTATGGCTTTGCAAAAGAGGGCGAGCTAGAAGAGGCCGGTGCCGAATATATTGTAAATGAAGTTAAAGGTATATTAGATTTGGAAGAATTAAAATTATTACTTAATAAACAGAAGCAGTTGTGATATAATTTGTTCAAACAGTGTAAAGCTGTGAGAAGAATAAAAAGCAATGCAGAAATTGGAGATTAGCATGAAAAACAAAAATAACAGCAAGGGCATGAGTAAAACTGTGTTTGTAACAGCAATTATTTGTGTTCTTATAGTAGGACTGGTATCGGGAATTGCTGCCGGATATTTTCTTAATCAGAATAAGAAAGAAGAAAAATCGTCTGAGCAGGTAAGTTCATACAGCAAAGATTTTGATGCCTTAAAGTATATAGAAATTGGCGATTATAAAAATATTACCGTAAATGTAGGTGTGTCAGAGGATGATATAAAATCAGAGATAGATTCAATGCTTGAGGACAATACAAAGTATGAGAAGAAGCAGGGAAAAGTCAAAGATGGTGACAAAGTTTATGCAAAATATGCAGGCTCCATTAAAGGAAAGAAAATAGATGTCACATGTGGCGAAGACTATATAGATGTAGGTTCAGGTGACTGGCTTGAGGACTTTGAGAAAGCATTGTTGGGCGCAAAGACAGGCAAAAAAGTGAAATTTACCTGTAAAGTGCCAAAAGGAACTTATGATGATGAGAGAGTGGACGGGCATAATGTTGATTTTGAGATTACGGTTGATTATATATGTGGAAAGAAAATTGTGCCAAAGTTTAACAACAAATTTGTAAATCAGATATCCTCCGGAAAATATAAAACAGTCAGTGAATATAAAAAATATATCAAAGAAAAACTGTTAAAAGAAAATAAAAATGACAGGGGAGATTATGCATGGTCTGATGTTATGGAGATATGTAATGTAATCAAATACCCTTCGGATATGATGGCACTTGCGGAAAAAGAAAATCTTCAGGGATATTATGATATGGCTGAAATTTACGGTTACAGTATTGATGAAGTTTTGAAACAGTATGGATATAATAATCTTGAAGATTTTAAGAAATACGATTTAAAGGAGCTTGCAAAGGATACCGTAAAAGAAAACCTTGCGGCAATGGCAATCGCAAAGCTTGAAAATATTAAGTACAGCGATGAGGATTATAAGAGCGTACTTGATGAGGAATACGAGTATAATTCTGAAAAATATGCGACTAAAAGCGATTATGAGAAGGAAAACAAAGAGGCAATTATAAACGAAACTACTTTAAATGTAGTAAAAAAATGGCTCGCGGATAATTTAAAGTATGATTATTCAAAAGTATAGAACTAAAAGATAAAAGTAAATAAAGACAGCATGTATAACGATTATATAAGAAATCGTTATACATGGTAAAAAGTTTCAAATTATTTCAAATGATATTTAAGTCGGGGTAAAATATGGTAAACGAAAAAGAAATGGTTTTGGATGGATTTAAATTTTCATCAAAAAAAGAATTTGAGCGTGCAATGAAGGAAAAGGAAACTATAGGATATATTGTAGCTAATACAAATATGTCTGATATGAAAGCGGTTTTGAAAGTTTATAATAAGGCTATAGATAAGAAGTCCTTTCAGACAGTCGTAGGTCTTGAATTTGTCAATAATATGAGAAAGAAACTTATTTCGTCAGGAACCGTTATGGAAAAAAATCTTGCGTATGTACCGGTGACATCAAAAAACGCCGTGGTACAGAAAGTACCTGCAATGAGTAAGGATGAGGCAGCACGAAATGCGGAGAGGTATAAGAAAGCATATGAAGAGGCCATAACCGGGAAAAAAATAAAAAATATGGCTATTGCATTTTTAATTGTATTGTTAGCTGCACTTGTCATAATAACAGTAAAATCAAAGTATTCGGTATTTACATATTTTACGGATTACAAATCTAATATGGAAAATGAATTGATAGACAAGTATGAAAAATGGGAACAGACGCTTGATGACAGGCAGAAGGCTCTTGAAAAGGAAGAGAAAGAACTAAAGGACAAACAAAAAGATGCTGAAAACAATAAATGATAATAAAAGTGGGGGTCGATTATGGAAAAATTAAAAATCTTGGTGGTTGATGATGAAGCGAGAATGCGAAAACTTGTAAAGGATTTTTTGATTAAGAGCAAGTTTGATGTGCTGGAGGCCGGAGACGGTGAGGAAGCAGTTGACCAATTTTATGAAAATAAAGATGTCGCTTTGATTATACTTGATGTCATGATGCCTAAAATGGATGGCTGGGAGGTAGTAAGAGAGATAAGAAAATACTCTCAGGTTCCTATTATTATGTTGACTGCAAAGAGTGATGAAAAAGACGAGCTGCTTGGATTTGAACTCGGCGTGGATGAATACATTTCAAAGCCATTTAGTCCAAAGATACTGGTGGCCAGAGTAGAAGCGATACTAAGGCGTACAAATCAGCTTGACGACGGAGATATTGAAGTCGGTGGAATATATATAAATCAGTCGGCACATGAGGTTAAGATTGATGGAGAGCCTATTGAGCTTAGTTTTAAGGAGTTTGAGCTTCTTACATATTTTGTCACAAATCAGGGCGTTGCGTTGTCGAGAGAGAGAATTTTAAATAATGTATGGAATTATGATTACTTTGGTGATGCAAGAACCATCGATACCCATGTAAAGAAACTTCGCAGCAAACTGGGGAAAAAAGGTGAATATATAAAGACAATATGGGGAATGGGATACAAATTTGAGGTTTGATAATATGAAAAATAACGAAAAAATGTTCGGGATAAAGTCGATTCGTACCAAACTTATATTAATAATGATAGGAATGCTTGGATTTACGCTTGCGGCAATCTGGTTTATGAACAGGATATTTTTGCCTGCATATTATCAGCACAGCAAAGTGTCGATGCTGGAGGGATGCTATGATAATGCAAACTCTATCATAAACAGTGACAGTGATTATAAATCAGGTGAGAGTGCGACATTGTCTGATGATTCTACATTGGATCTCGAAATATTATCCGAAAATAATACATCAAATGTGTATGTTTTTAGATTGAATAATTTTTTTGGAAAAGTGTATTATCAATATGATTATCCGAGCGAAAATGTAATAACACAATTTCAGAAAGAAGATGTGATTGACAAGACTAAAGATTATGTCATAGGAATAGAAGATACACAAAGTTTTGCGGTCAAAGATAAAAAACGTCACCTTATGATGCTTACGGATAATTATAGTGTTTATAAGGTTTTGGATGAGAGAATAGGTTCATATTATATTGAATTGTTCGGAAAACTTGATTCAGGTGCGTTTATTTATGTGAGCACGAATTATCAAAGCATGACGGAAAATATAGGTATTTTCAATTCATTTTTGCTCTATGTCGGTATCGGAGTAATCGTGTTTGGTGTTGTGATAATGGTATTCATAGGAAACAATTTCACAAAACCGATAAGACAGCTTACGGGAATTGCTCAGAAAATGGCAGATTTTGATTTTGAGGTGCGTTATCCGGTAAAGAGTGATGATGAGATTGGCGCATTGGGAAGTAGTATAAATACATTGTCAGAAAATCTGGAAGAAAAAATATCAGAACTGAAAGCCGCAAATAATGAGTTAAAAAAGGATATCGAGAATAAAATTCAGATAGATGAGATGAGAAAAGAGTTTCTCTCGAATGTGTCACATGAACTAAAAACGCCTATTGCACTCATACAGGGATATGCTGAGGGGTTGCAGGATAATATTAATGATGATGTCGAGAGCAGGGAATTTTACTGTGAGGTAATAATAGACGAAGCAAACAAAATGAATAAGATGGTAAAGAAACTGCTTACTCTGAATCAGATTGAATTTGGAAATAATCAGGTTTCTTTTGAACATTTTGATATTGTTCAGGTTTTGAAATCAGTTATAAATTCAGCACTGTTATTAGCCGGGCAAAAAGAGGCTGTGATAACGATGGAAGATTATGAGCCTTTGTATGTCTGGGCTGACGAATACATGATTGAGGAAGTTGTAACAAACTATATAAGCAACGCAATAAATCATGTTGACGGAGAGAAAAAAATAAACGTGAGTATGGTAAAACATGACGATGTTGTGAGAGTCAGCGTATTTAACACAGGAAAGTGTATACCTGAGGATGAACTCGATAAGATATGGATAAAATTCTATAAAGTTGATAAAGCAAGAACAAGAGAGTATGGCGGCAGCGGAATAGGATTATCAATAGTTAAGGCTATAATGGACTCAATGAATCAGAAATTCGGCGTTATAAATCATGATGACGGTGTTGAATTTTGGTTTGAACTTGATACCGAAAATTAGATAAATTAAATATTGCGGTTACTTTATTCATTGACGATATTGCAATATATGTGATATTATATAAAAAGACGAAAAATGGGTTAAATCAGCAAATATATACCTGTATTAAAAGTGTAGTAAAGCACGGAGGGTTAGTATGAGAAAAAGGATTTTCATTGTGGCAGCGGTCACAGTTATTGGTTTGACAGGATGTGCGAGTGTACCGACATTATCCGAAGACCAAAATAATGCTATGGCAGAATATATTGCGGACAATCTGCTTATGCATGACAAAAGCTATTCAAATTCGATAAAATTAAACAGTGAAACTGAGACTGCAACACCACAGCCGAGTGTACAGCCGACAGTGGCACCAACACCAAAGGTATCAGTTACGCCGGCTGAAATTCAGAATAGTAAAACACCATCTGATGCAGCACAGACAATAGAAGAGCCAAAGCAGACATATGTTTCGATGAGTGATGTGTTACAGGTGCCGGGATTTAAGGTTAAGTTTGACGGGTACAAATTTAATTCAAATATAAGTACGAAAGATTCAAATATTTCTTCTAAAGCGGGTAAAAAACTTTTTGTCGCAAAGCTGAAATTTAAGAATAATACAAGCTCAGCCAGGAAACTTGATATGACCAAGAATCACAGCAAGTATGTGTTATCTGTAGATGGAAAACAGATGGATTCACCGCTTCTGACTATCGCGGATGAGGACATACATTTTATCAAGAAGAAAATATCGGCTAAAAAAAGCCTGAATGCAATTGTGGTATTTGAAATCCCGGCAAAGATCAAGTTGAACAATGTGGTGCTTGAAGTCACAAATAAAGATATGGTGGCTCAGCTTCAAATAAAATAATCATATACAAAGTTTGGAATGACCAGACATACAGTGGAGGTACGGATATGGAAACAGGAATCTTATTAGAGAGTGGAACAAATGAATTGGAAATATTGGAATTTCGTGTTGCAGACAATTATTATGGAATAAATGTAGCGAAAATAAGAGAAATTATTTCATTTCAGAAACCTACTCCCATACCGAATGCAGATTCGCGTATAGAGGGGATATTTATGCCTAGAGATGAAATTATTTCTATTATAGATTTGGCAGAATGCTTACATCTTCCTAAACCGGAGACACCAGCTGGTGATATGTACATAGTGACAAATTTCAATAAATTAAATACTGCATTTCATGTAAATGGGGTATTGGGCATACATAGAGTGTCATGGTCAGATATTGTAAAACCTGATTCTACAATAAACACAGCCGGAGAGGGGATGGCGACAGGAATTGTAAGGATTGATGGGAAACTCATAATTATACTTGATTTTGAAAAGATTGTTTCAGACATCAATCCTGAGACAGGACTTAAAATATCTGATGTTGAGCGAATGACTCACAGAACAAGAAATGAAACTCCGATTTTGATAGCGGAAGATTCAGCATTGCTCAGTAAGATGATTGTAAATTGTCTTGAGCAGGCAGGATATACGAACATTACAACAACTGCAAATGGACAGGAATGTTGGGAAAAACTTCAGGAGTATAATGCAAGCGGAGATTTAGATTCAAAAGTTGCATGTATTATAACCGATATTGAGATGCCTCAGATGGATGGACACCATCTCACAAAACTTGTCAAAGATGATCCTGATATGAATCATTTACCGGTAATTATATTCTCATCTCTTGTAAATGAGGAAATGAAGATTAAGGGAAAACAGCTCGGAGCAGATGCACAGCTTTCAAAGCCGGAAATCGGTCAGTTGGTTTCTGAAATTGATAAGCTTGTTGGAAATGTGCAGGCTGAATAGTTTAATGTGGACAAGGAGAAAAGTGGATTGAGAGAAGAAGACAATATTGAAAAGGATGGTTTACAAGAGGAAAATTCAGACAATGACGTTTATGATGGACTTGATGATTTTGTAGAGTATGATGATCTTGCAAGCCTTGAGGGATTGCCACAGTTAGATGAACTTGATGGTATGGATGATTTGTCTGCACTTCCGGAAGTTGCTGCATCTATAAAGATGGATGATTCTGAACTTAACGAAGCTGGAAATAATGATAATGTTGATATGACAATAGATATACCTCTTCCAGATGTTGGAATAACAGAGGAAGACGGTGTTGCATCGGAACTTTCAGATGGAAAAGATATACAAACTACATTCCCACAGTTAGAGCCGGAAGAAGATACATCCAATGAAACTGCTATATCTGAGGAAGATGCAATGTCATTGCATGAAAGTGATGAAATATCTGAGGGAGAGAAAGAATCTGGAGAGAATATAATGTCAATACCCGAGGGAGGAGAAGAGCCTGAAGAGGATGTGATGTCAATACCCGAAGGAGGAGAAGAGCCTGAAGAGGATGTGATGTCAATACCCGAAGGAGGAGAAGAGCCTGAAGAGGATGTGATGTCAATACCCGAGGGAGGAGAAGAACCTGAAGAGGATGTGATGTCAATACCCGAGGGAGGAGAAGAACCTGAAGAGGATGTGATGTCATTATCCGAAGACGGGGCAGATAGTGAAGATGCAGATTCGGCAGACATTGATGATATGCTTGGCGGTTTGTTGGATAATTTAGACACAAACGGTTCAATTGATGCGGCAGAAGGAGATATAACAGATACATCAGAAGAGACAGAGAGCAAACAGGCAGATGATATTGAAGATTTATTGGGAATGCTCAGTGATGATTCGAGTTCAGAGGATATTATTAGCCTTGATAATGCTTCTGCTGATGCAGTACCGGATATAAACGATATACCTGACATACCGATTGGTGAGTCAGGGGAGGAAGATATAGCAAATATTCTTCCGACAGAAGATAGCGATGACAGCGAAGCAGAGAAGCCGGGATTTTTTAAGAAAGTATTTGGAAATGTAGTCACGGATGAGATTGCTGAGGCTGAAAGACAGGCTAAAGAAGAAGAGGAAGCAAAGCTTGAAGAAGCCGAAAAGCTAAAAGAGGAAAAGGCGGCTGAAAAGGCACAGAAAAAAGAGGAAAAAGCAAAGTTAAAGGCTGAGAAAGCCGAGGAAAAAGCAGCGAAGAAAGCTAAAAAAGCTGAGGAAAAGGCAGCAAAGAAAGCTGAAAAACTTGCTAAAAAAGAAGAAGAGGAAGCTGCAGCAGCTCAGGAGGTAGTCGGAAAACTCAACAAAGCAGGAGTTACTATTGTTGTTTTATTAGGAATGGTACTGCTTTTGGGAACAGTTATTTTGACAAACAGTTTTAGTGGCAGTCTTGATAAGAAAAAAGCCAAAAATTATTTTGATATGAGTAAGTATTCACAGGCATATGAATATGCTGTCGGAACGAATATGAAGAAAAAAGACCCTGAACAGTATCAGAAAATAGTAACTGTTATGAAAGTTCAGCATTCGATTGACGCATATCAGAATTATGAAAATGTTAAAAAGTATCCGGAGGCTTTGGATGCACTTCTTATGGGACTGAAAAAATATGACGCCAATAAGAAAACAGCATATGACCTCGAGATAGAAGACAAACTCGAAAGTGTATATCAGGAGATACTTGATATATTGTCAGAGGAATTTTATTTATCAAAATCACAGGCATACGACATACTTAGTTTAAGTGGCGGTGATTATACAAAAAAAGTTAATGAAATAGCAAATAAATAAGTAAATAGCAGAATCACCGATGGATGGACATCTATCGGTGATTTTTAGATATTGTCATATCGACAATATGCCTTGTATGTGGTAAACTTACAAAAAAGACAACAGAGGTGATATACAACAATGATAGCTATTATAGACTATGATGCAGGAAATCTTAAGAGTGTTGAGAAGGCTTTGCAGTATCTGGGTGAGGAATGTATTGTGACCAGAGATAAAGAGAAACTGCTTAAAGCAGATAAAATTATTTTGCCGGGAGTCGGTGCTTTTGGTGATGCTATGGAAAAACTTCACAAGTTTGAACTTGTAGATGTTATACATAAGCTTGTTAAAGAAAATAAACCATTTTTAGGAATATGTCTTGGACTTCAGCTTATGTTTGAAAGCAGTGAAGAGGGACCGGGGGTAAAAGGACTTGGACTTCTTCCGGGAAAGATAGTAAAATTTCCGGAAAAAGAAGGTTTTAAAATTCCGCATATGGGATGGAATTCTATTGATGTAAAAGAAGGAAGCAGGCTTTTTAAGGGAGTTTCTAATAATTCATATGTATATTTTGTGCATTCATATTATCTTCAGGCAGAAAACGAAAATGATGTAGCAGCAACTACTGAATATATAACTCATGTCCATGCATCTGTTGAACATGACAATATATTTGCGTGTCAGTTTCATCCAGAAAAAAGCGGTGATGTCGGCCTGCGGATATTAAAGAATTTTTGTGAGTTATAGTGTGAAAATACTGTCGGTGAGGTATTTGTTCATTATATCCAGAGAATTGTGCAAATAGAATCAGAAAAAGAAAGGCTTGGTAGATACATGTTTACAAAGAGAATAATTCCATGTTTGGATGTGAATAACGGAAGAGTAGTAAAGGGTGTAAATTTTGTTGACCTGAAAGACGCAGGAGACCCTGTTACAGTCGGTGCTGCATATGGAAAAGCGGGTGCGGACGAATTAGTATTTCTTGACATAACCGCATCTTCCGATGCAAGGGCAACAAAAATAGATATGGTTAGAAGAGTTGCAGAAACAGTATTTATACCATTTACTGTCGGTGGCGGAATAAGAACAGTAGATGATTTTAAGGCTGTTTTGAGAGAGGGTGCAGATAAGGTTGCCGTAAATTCTGCTGCTATATTAAATCCGGAACTTATATCAGAAGCTGCGATGAAATTTGGAAGTCAGTGCGTTGTTGTTGCTATTGATGCTAAGAGAAGAGAAGACAAAAAAGGCTGGAATATTTACAAAAATGGTGGAAGAGTTGATATGGGAATAGATGCGGTAGAATGGGCTATGAAAGCATATGAACTCGGAGCCGGGGAGATTTTACTTACAAGTATGGATTGTGACGGAACAAAAGACGGGTATGATATAGAGCTGACAAGAACAGTTTCTGACAATGTAAATATACCTGTCATTGCATCGGGTGGTGCAGGTAAACTTGAGCATTTCAAAGATGCATTTACAGAGGGAAATGCAGATGCAGTTCTTGCCGCTTCTCTTTTTCATTATAAAGAACTGGAGATAAATGAAGTTAAGCAATATCTCAGAGATGAAGGAATAAGTGTGAGACTTTAGTGGAGGATTATTATGGGAATGATTGATAATGACTGGCTTCCGGCATTAAGACCGGAGTTTGCCAAACCGTATTATAAAGATTTATTTGATTTTGTTAAGGCGGAATACAGCAGAGTCGTTGTTTATCCGCCGGCTGATGAAATTTTTAACGCATTTCATTTTACACCGCTGTCAAAAGTTAAAGTTGTTGTACTCGGGCAGGATCCTTACCACAATGTAAATCAGGCGCATGGACTTAGTTTTTCTGTGCCACCAAGTCAAAAAGAAATACCGCCTTCACTTCAGAATATTTATAAAGAACTTCATGATGATTTGGGATGTTATATACCAAATAACGGTTATCTTAAAAAGTGGGCTGATCAGGGAGTGCTTATGTTAAACACAGTTCTTACCGTGAGGGCGCATCAGGCAAATTCGCATCAGAATAAGGGATGGGAGCATTTTACGGATGCCGTGATAAATGCGGTAAATGAGCAGGACAGACCGATAGTATATTTGTTGTGGGGCAGACCTGCACAGAGCAAGATACCAATGTTAACCAATCCGAAACATCTTATATTGAAAGCACCACATCCGAGTCCGCTTTCAGCATACAGAGGATTTTTCGGATGCAGGCATTTCAGTCAGACAAATGATTTCCTTAAAAAGAACGGAATAGAACCTATAGACTGGCAGATAGAAAATATTGCCGGTACAAATATTTAAGAATTACTTACATTTCTTTCAAATATATTGTGTCAAAAATGTGTCTATGTTAAAATATCATAAGAGATTAGTACAATGTACCAAAGATTTAATTTACGTTGTATTAGCTTTATAAAAAGTCTTTATATAAGGTGGGATATGTTGATATATGCAATGGATGACACATTATCAACATACTAGGTAATTGCGAAACTCGCTAAGCTTGTTTGCAATCTTAACTGAAAATAGGGATGAATTTGTGAAAAGCACAAATTCTAAGCTGAAAAGTTGACAACT